>CANRML010000089.1 GCA_947631725.1 uncultured Clostridia bacterium | reverse complement strand
AATATAAAGTGGATACAAGTAAATTCTTAAAATATATAGTAAAACCAATTCCTTTGATTTTCATAATAGTATCAATAATATATTTAAGCTACAATATAATTAAACCTAAAATGAAGCATAGCTATGTCAATAAATCTTCATATCCAGTAGATGCTTGTGATTATATATTAGAAAATATTGATTTAGGAACTGCTAAATTCTATAACGAATATAATTATGGAAGTTACATGTTATTTAGAGGAATACCAGTGTTTATTGACTCAAGAGCAGATTTATATGATCCACAATTTAATGCATCAGGAAGTGATATATTTATGGACTTTATAAATGTATCAACAATAGGCACATATTATGAAAATGTATTTGAAAAATATGGAATAACACATGTAATCACATATAAATCAGCAAAAGTAAATATGCTAATAAGAGATTCAAATGACGAAAATTATCTTCAACTATATGAAGATAGTGATTTCATAATATATAAAAGATTAAGTGGGGAGAAAAAATAGTGAAACAAATCATTGTAGAGGAGTTTGCAAATTCTAGAATAGATAGTTATTTAGCACAAAAAGAAGATATTTCAAGAGTAGCTGTACAGCGCTTATTAGAAAAAGGAAATATATTAGTAAATGGAAAAAAGGTAAAGCCTTCATATAAAGTGCAAGAACAAGATAGAATTGAGATTGAAAAAGAAGAAGTAAAAGAAATACCATTAAAAGCACAAAATATTCCAATTTCAGTTATATATGAAGACAAAGATATGCTCATAGTAAACAAACCTAAAGGGATGGTAGTACATCCAGCAAACGGAAATCCAGATGGAACATTAGTAAATGCAGTAATGGCAATTTGTAAAGATAGCTTATCAGGAATAGGTGGAGAAATTAGACCAGGGATTGTGCATAGATTAGACAAAAACACATCTGGTGCCGTTATAATAGCAAAAAATGATAATACACATATTGCTTTAAGCAACATGTTAAAAAATCATGAAATAAAGAAAACATATATAGCATTAGTAAGAGGAATTGTAAAAGAAAATGAAGCAACTATCAATATGCCAATAGCTAGAAGTACATCAGATAGGAAAAAGATGGCAGTAGCAAGAAATGGAAAAGAAGCAATTACACACTTTAAAGTGCTAGAAAGATTTCCAAATGAAGGTGTTACTTTATTAGAAATTAAGATTGAAACAGGAAGAACACATCAAATTAGAGTTCATTTATCTAATATTGGATATCCCATAGTAGGAGATGACGTATATTCAAATGGAAAAAATAGATGGGGAATAGAAGGACAATGCTTACATGCCAAATCTTTAGAATTTAATCACCCTATAACAGGAAAACATATGTATATAGAAGCACCATTACCAGAATATTTAAACCAAATTATTACAAAGGAGTTGGGTTACCAATGGAGGAATTAAGATTACAGAAATATTTAGCAAATAATGGAATTGGATCACGCCGAACTTGTGAACAATATATTTTGGATGGTAAAGTTAAAGTAAATGGAAAAACAGTTAAGGAATTAGGAACAAAAGTAGTATTAGGAAAAGACATAGTAACATATCAGGGAAAAAATGTGGAAAGTAAAGACAAAAAAGTATATATTTTGTTAAATAAACCAATTGGATATGTAACAACTGTAAAGGACCAATATAATAGAGATACAGTAATGGACTTAGTAAAAGTAAAAGAAAGAGTTGTACCAGTGGGAAGACTAGATATGTATACATCAGGAGCCCTTATTCTAACAAATGATGGAGACTTTGTATATAAATGGACACATCCAAAACATGAGATAGAAAAAACATATTCTGTTACAATAAAAGGAATTATAACAGACGAAGAAGTTGAACAATTAAGAAGCGGAGTAGATATAGGTCAATATATTACAAGACCAGCAAAAGTTAAAATATTAAAGACAGATGAAGAAAAAAACATTTCTAGACTAGAAATTATAATTCATGAAGGAAAAAATAGACAAATTAGAAAAATGTGTGAAGCTATAAATAGAAAAGTATTAGCATTACATAGAAGTAAAATAGGAAAATTTAGTGTAAAAGATATACCATTAGGAAAATGGAAATATATCTATCCTTAAAGGTATACTTGCAATTTAAAAAACAAAAGTATATAATGAAAAAAAACAAACAGAAGAAAAAAGGAGAACTACAAATGAATACATTTCAATTTTTGCCAGAAGGGTGGAATAAAGACATATCTAATATACAAACTGAAAATATGGAGCAATACATAAATCACAATGATACTTTACAAGGAATTGTAGAAGAGTGTGATTCCAATTTCAACTTACATGTACAACTTGGAAACAATATAATGGGAATTATGCCAAGAAAAGAAGTAGAAGGGATACATATTGAGCAAAATGGCTTACCAAAAGAAAACTTATGTACAGGTAAAGTTCATAAATATATTCAATTTAAAATAAATGGATTAAATGAGGAAAACATACCAATTTTATCTAGAAAACGTGTTCAAGAAGAAGCAATGGAAGCTATAAAAAATGACTTAAGTGTAGGAGACAAAGTAAGTGGAATTGTGAAAAATATTACGCCATATGGAGCTTTTATTGAAATTGGCGGAGGTGTTGTAGGTTTAGCTCATATTGAAGACTTATCAGTAGCAAGAATCAAAACACCTTATGAAAGGCTAAAAATTGGACAAAAAGTACAAATTGTGATAAAATCTATAGACAGAACAGATGGAAAAATTTCTTTATCATATAAAGAAAACTATGGAACTTGGGAGGAAAATGCAAAAAAATTCCAAATAGGACAAAAAGTTAAAGGAATTGTAAGAGAAACAGAAAAAAATAAAAATGGAATTTTTATTGAACTATCACCAAATTTAGTAGGTATGTCAGAATTTAAAACAGGACTTGAATATGGACAAGAAGTAAATGTTTGCATCAAAAAAATAGATTATGATAAAAGAAAAATAAAATTGTTTATTGTATAGGAGGAATTAATATGGTTGAAGATAACCAAATTAAAGCGCAAATATCACCTTTTGCAATTAGAGAAGGTGAAATAAAAACATTTGATGGAAAAGATGGATATGTATCTATGAACCAAATCGTTCATAAAATAAATATAGGACATATTACAGATATTCATTTTGCAATTTTAGAGTTAGTAAATCAATTTGAATTTATAACATCAAGACAGCTATATCAAATGCTAGAAATAAAAGGAATTGATCCTAAATCACAAGATAAACTAAATAATAAATTAGAAGCATTAGTAAAATCAAAAATTTTAACAAGATATTATTTTACTTCTGATGAAGGAAAAGGAATTTATAGAATATATTGCTTAGAAAAAATGGGCAAATATTTATTAACTTCTAAAGAAATTGAATGCAAATGGCAACCATCAGATAATACAAAACCAGTTCCTATGATAAAAAAGAGATTAGCGGGAAACCAAACAATCATTGCATATTTAAGAAAAGTAAAAGCTTTTGACGAATTTATTGTAAAACCAGCAATAAATGCAAAAGTTGCAGGCAAAGTATTTAAAGCAACAGGTGGATGTGTAAAATTAACAAAAAACAATAAATCTATTCAATTTTTATTTGAAGTAATAAGAAGAGAACCAGAGTGGGAGAAAAAATTAGTAGATAAAATGCGCCTATATCAAGATTTCTATGGAAATTTTGTGGCTGGAGATTCAGGATTTAGCTCTCTTCCACAATTGATTTTTGTATGTGAAGACGAAAAACATATGGCTGAAACATTTAAAGAAATTGTTAAAGGAAATGTAGAAATACCACAAATCAAGCTATATTTCACAACTGATTTAAGACAAAACGAAGAAACATTAGAAAATACATTAGTTGAATTCAAATTGGTTGATGGAAAATATAAAATGGAAAATATTGAAGTTAAATTATTGGGGATGTAAGAGGGAGATAAAAAATCTCCTTTTTCCCTATGTGGAGGAATTAAAATGAATAGAACTGAAACAAGAAAAATTATGGTAGGAAATGTACAAATAGGTGGACAAAACAAAGTAGTAATACAATCAATGTGTAATACAAAAACAAAAGATGTGAAATCAACTGTTAAACAAATTCTAGAACTTGAAAAAGTTGGATGTGAAATTATTAGAGTTGCATGTTTAGATATAGAAGATGCAAAAGCAATAAAAGAAATAAAAAAACAAATTCATATTCCAATTGTTGCAGATATTCATTTTGACTATCGAATAGCATTAGAAGCAATAGCTTCTGGTGTAGATAAAGTTCGTATAAATCCAGGTAACATAGGTTCCCAAGATAGAGTAAAGGCAGTAGTAGAGGCATGCAAAAATAGACATATCCCTATTCGTATAGGTGTAAATGCAGGTTCACTAGAAAAAGAGTTATTAGAAAAGTATGGCAAACCTACTGCAAAAGCAATGGTAGCAAGTGCAAAAAGACATATTGATATTTTAGAGAACCTAGATTTTAAAGACTATGCAGTATCTTTAAAAGCATCAAATCTAGACTTATGTATTGAAAGCTATTTAGAGGCTTCAAAGGAATTTTCTTGCCCACTACATTTAGGAATTACAGAAGCTGGTACAGAATTTAGTGGAACAGTAAAATCAAGTATTGGGCTAGGATATATGCTAAGACAAGGAATAGGGGATACTATTCGTGTTTCATTATCAGATGATCCAGTAAAAGAAATAAAAGTAGCAAAAGAAATTCTAAAAGATTGCAATTTATATAAAAAATCACCAACACTAATTGCTTGCCCAACCTGTGGAAGAACACAAATTGATTTGATACCTATAGCTAAAGAAGTTGAAGAATTTTTACAAACAATTGAAGCAGATATTACAGTTGCAGTTATGGGATGTGCAGTAAATGGACCTGGAGAAGCAAGAGAAGCAGATATTGGAATAGCAGGTGGTATACAAGAAGGACTATTATTTAAAAAAGGTGAAATAATAAAAAAAGTAAAACAAGAAGAAATTGTAGGATGCCTAAAAAATGAAATTTATGCTATGATTAATAAGAAATGAGGATGAAAATAATGGAAATAGAAATAGGAAAAACAGCTGGATTTTGTATGGGAGTAAAAAGGGCAGTTGATAATTGTAGTAATTTAGCAAAAGAACAAAAGCAAATATATTGTTTAGGAGAAATTGTACATAA
>CANRML010000088.1 GCA_947631725.1 uncultured Clostridia bacterium | reverse complement strand
CGAAACATATTGATATTATATCATGAAGGGAGTTGCTTTGCTACAAAGCTAAAGCCCATGTTACTACCGGCATAGCCGGAAGATTATATACATAAAAAAATGTGTGTAGTTGCAATACACACATTTTTTCAGTGTTGACAGCTCATGACAAACACTTTATTTTGTACTCAAATAATAACATATTTTCTTTTATTCGTCAAATCAAAAATATAAGTCTTTTGTTATGACCATATTTATTTTTTCAGGTTCAATATCATTTATCATTTTTTGAAAACCTAGTCTATTGAAATTTATTCTTGTAAATCTTTGATCAATATCTGTATCTATAAAATTATATTCCCAACTAAGTTTTTACATATTCGGTAATAAATTTCTTTAATTTCTTATGCTTTCAATTTCACCAAAATCTCTATCTACACCTTCTTTGTATAATCTTATATAAATCGCTGCCTTATAGATTTCTGTTTTTATCAAGCATTTTCCTCCTTTTCATGCTATGTAAGGTTTATCAAAACACTTACATACTTCTCTTTTAACTTAATTAGGTTGTTTTTACGTTTAGATGTTATCAGTTTCATATTATGATTTCATTTTATAATAATTTTTTTATCTCTAACAAATCTTTTATTTGATAGTCAGGTGTAATATAATAATTATTATTTTTATTATATGGATTATACCAAACAGATTTTATATTAGCATTTTGTGCTCCTTTTATGTCTTTCTCTAAACTATCTCCTATCATTATGACTTCATGAGATTTTAATTTTTCTTTTTTTAGCAAAATATTAAAAATTTTGCAATCTGGCTTAGAAACTCCTACTTGTTCTGAAATTATGATGCTTGAAATGTATGGTGCTATTGCACTATTCATTATTCTAGGTTTCTGTAATTCCACTATTCCATTTGTTATTACATATATCTTGTACCCTTTATCATACAAATATTTAACAACTTCATAGGCATTTGGGGTCAAATATGATGTTTTTGCAAATCCCTCCTTAAATAATTCATTTGCTTTCTTATAATTATTATATTCTATGTTTACTTTTTTAAAAAATAATTCAAATCGATACTCTGGTATTTTTTCAACTTCAATAATATTTGTTTTACTTGTAGCATCCTCCCACAATTTCCAATCTAATGGTCTAAATATATCTTGATATTGATCACTATACTTTTTACCTATTTTTTTAAACAAATATTGTAATGCTTGTTTTTCACACTCTTTATGATTTATTATTGTGTCATCAGCATCAAAAATTATAGCTTTTATATTTTCTAGCATATTTTTCCTCTCCCATATTGTTATAAGACATTATATCCATGTATCATTTTTATTATATCATATATTTCAAATCTGCGCTATTCATAAAATTATTTTTCTTTAATAGGCATTTGTAGATGTAGAAAATAAGAACTCTATAACTATCTATATATCAACATCCCCTATTATATGTAACATTGCTTTTCTTCAGAAAATTGTACTATAATTTAGAAAAATTTATAAAAACTTGTAACAAAATATTAAGAAATGATACTAATTAAGTAAAGGAGGAAAAAATATGCAGGATATAGCCGAAATATATAAAAAATATAGTGAAATTGTTTATAAATATGTATTCTGCTTAACTGGAAACGAAGATATAACTGAAGAAATTGTCCAAGAAACTTTCTTAGTAGCTGTTCAAGATATAAATAAATTTAAAGGTAAATGCAAAATATCTACTTGGCTATGTCAAATAAGTAAATATATATGGTACAAAAAATTAAAAAAACAAAAATTAAAACAAGAAATACCTTTAGATAATATGCAAAATTCATTATTTATAGACGAATCAATCGAAGAAGAAATTTGCATCAAAGAAGATAAACTACAATTATTTAAGAAATTGCAAACTCTCGACGAAGACACTAGAAACGTAATGTATTTAAGAATACTTGGAAATTTTGAATATAGTGAAATAGCAGAAATAATGGATAAAAGTTCAAATTGGGCAAGAGTTGTATTTTTTCGTGGAAAGCAAAAATTAAAGGAGGAATTTGATAAATGAAAAATGAATGTGATATTGTTAAAGACTTATTGTTTAGCTATTGTGATGGAGTTTTAAGCCAAACTTCTAAAGAATTAGTAGAAGAACATTTAAAAAATTGTGAAAATTGTAGAAATATATTAGAAGAAATTAAGCAAGATGATAAAAGCCCAAAGCAAAAAAAAGAAATAGATTTTCTTAAAAATATAAAAAAGAAATTAAATAAAAAAAATATCATTATATCTATTACATTGATATTTTTAGCTTGTATAGTTATATTTAATATATTAGCATTTCATTATTATAATGAGATGGCTTCAAAAATGGAAATATATTTACAAGATAATATTTCAGATGAAGAAATTGAAAATATAAAGAATAAAATAACAGAAATTAGTAGTGATATAGAGGTAGAATATATTTCAAAAGAAAAATCATTAGAAAGAATGAAATATAAGCTACGCGATGAAAAAAACGTAAATGTTCTAGACGGTTTTAATGTAAATCTTCTTCATGAATCAATTGAAATAAAAGCAGATCCAGAAGAAGTTGAAACAATATTATCTGCAATTAAAGATATGTCAGGAATAAGGAAGATAATTACTTATAAAAATAATAATCCATACGAATTATTTATAGGATATCTTTTAACGAAATAAATATTTTAAGCATTTACCTTAAGGCAAATGCTTATTTATAAAAAACAATTGACAAAGTATAGAATAAAGTATAGAATAAAGTACAGAATAAAGTATAGAATAAATATGAGGTAAATAATATGAATTTAGGAATAGAATCTGAAAAAATAGAATTTAAGAAAAGCACAAGTGAGCTTATAGATGGTGTAATCTCACTATCAGCAATGTTGAATAAACATGGGGAGGGAACAGTATATTTTGGAGTTAAAAATAATGGAGATATAATTGGACAAAAGGATTTAAATGAAAATACAATGAGAGATGTATCAAGGAAAATTTCAGAAGGTATAAAGCCACAGATAATACCAACTATAGCATTAGAATTAATTGATGATAAGAAAATCATAAAAGTATTTGTAAAGGGTAATAACATTCCATATTCAGCATTTGGAAAATATTATAGTAGGTCATTTGATGAAGATAAACAAATATCTCCTGAAATGTTAAAAGCCTTAATAAATCAAGAAGGTGAGCCTGATTATATAGTAAAAAAATTAGCATCAAAACAGAACTTAACTTTTAAAATGTTAAAAGGATTATATTTATCTAATGATATAAAAATTAATAACGAAAAATTTGAAGAAAATTTAGGGCTTTTTACAGATGGTAATAAATATAATTTTATGGCTGAATTACTTGCAGATTCTAATGATATCTCTATTAAAGTAGTAACATTTGCAGGTACTGATAAGACTGTTATGCTGAAAAGAACAGAGTATGGAGGAAAATGCTTATTGCTATCTGTTAACAATGTATTAGAATATATGGAAAGTATTAATGAAACAAAAGTAAGCGTTGGTGGTATTCAAAGAAAAGAGGAAAAATATTTTGATTTTAGCTCTTTTAAAGAAGCATGGCTTAATGCATGTGTTCATACAAAATGGTCTGAAGAAATTGCACCAATTGTTTATATTTATGATGACAGGATTGAAATTGTATCAAATGGAGGACTTCCATCAGCATTGACAGAAAAAGATTTTTATGAAGGAATTTCAAAACCAATTAATAAAAAACTTTTAAAAATATTTGGAGATTTAGATTACATTGATCAGACAGGACACGGAATCCCATTAATTGTTAAAAATTATGGTAAGGATGCTTTTTATATAAGCCAACATACAATAATTGTAACAATTCCTCTTAATAAAAAATTACTTGAAAATTTAGAAACCAAAGATGTATATAATGATTTGAATGAAGCAGAAATAAAGATTTTAAATTTGCTAGATAGCAATATAAAATATAAAACCAAAGAATTGGTAGAGATAACACATTTTAGCGAAGCATATATAAATAAAATCATACGTTCATTAAAGGATAAAAATTATATTGAACGTATTGGTGCTTATAAGAATGGATATTGGAAAATATTAAAATAGTATAAAAAGGTGATTAAATACGGAAAACAATAAGCAAAACAACGAAGAAAAAAGATGTATTATATGCAATAAACCATATAACTATCAGTATGATTTATTTGGAAGAAATTGTTTGATGAAATTATATACACAATTAAATATTTCAAATTCTAGGCTTATTTTAAATAAGGAAAAACATTTATGCAATGTAATTGCCCATAGAAATTTTAAATTCTTTTTGGGCAAAAATAAGAAGTATGCGTTAACAGAAAATTATATTGCTTTAGATTATTTAAAAAGGATGGATTTAAAATCAGTAGAAGATATGAAGTTTAAGTTAACAGAAAACATAAAAAATATATCAATATTTAAAAGATATACAAAATCAATGTTACCAATGTATTCCTTAAATGATTTTTATAAAATTTATAATGATTATATAGATTTTAAAAATTTATTGAATGAAAATATAAAATCAAAAGATAAAGACTTTGATGAAACGATATTAAAAGCGTTTTCAATAATTTTTGATGCTAACAAAATTAGTATGCCATTATATTATTCAATATTTTATGAAATGCAATATATGTTTTGGGAGATAGTTGTAATCGGAGGATTACTTGCAAACATGAAACTTTCTGCATATTTAATGCAAATTTCATTAACAAATTCAGGAGAATATGAAAAAGAAGAAAATATATTAACCATTGAAGATCAACACATTACTAAAATATTGTTTGAAAATGAAGAGTTCAAAGAAAAAATAAACAGTTTGTTAACGAGTTCAGACATCAATATAAAAAATAAACTTATTCGTTTTTCTGAAAAAGATTTATTATTATCTTTACATGATGCTACTTTAAATTTAAGAGCTAATAAGAAGGAAAATGATAACTGGCATATAAATATAGAAATTGTAGATTAATATGACTTTACAGATATTAAAAATTTAAAAGACTATGTAACGTCAACAGATTCAGTAATTATGAGTTTATTATCTTCTACTCTAAATAATTTTGCTACTATATCAAGTTCGTACAATGTTATAAAACCATTTAATTTTATAATTAAAATAACAAATGACGATTATAAAATCTAGAATATATGGAAAGG
>CANRML010000087.1 GCA_947631725.1 uncultured Clostridia bacterium | reverse complement strand
TATGGAAAAAGCAGGTACATAAATATAAGTACCTGCTTTTAAGTCAAAGTTAAAACTCAAAAAATCTTATAGAGCTTTAAACTCTAACCTAGGGCCATGAGAATCTACAGTAGGAGGTATGCAATAAAACTTCCTTACTGTATTCTCATTTTTGATTAGCAAGCGATTGAAAGCACATGCTTCTTTTCCATAAATTTCATCATCCCATGTGGCAGCTTCTTTAGAATTTCTGTATGGAATATGAAGTCCAAAACCAATAGTTAAAGATGGTCTGGAATCATGGATTCCATCAGTAAAGTGAAGTTCCAAATGTCTTACTTCTCTTACAGTCATTCTAGCATAGAAATCTCTTGCAAGTAGTAAGTTAAAAATTTTAACGAAGTCAAAGAGTTCGTCGAATTTTTTTCTCAATGGAAAGCTTACATTTACTTGACATTTTGCAGAAACACTATCCAACTCAGGAATTATTACCTCTGGTATTCCTAAAACCTCAAATTTTGGAAGTTCCAAATATGAGTCATAACCAGAAACACCGAGATAAGAACCAACATCATCTGTTTCAAAAAGAAAGATATGCTTATTTTCTAATTCAGCAAATTCTTTTTTTGTTTTGTCATCAAAAGATAGTAAATCTCTTTTTAGCTCAACAAATGAGTAGGTTTTACATCTCTGCAATTTTACAGAGACAAATTTGGTTTGAAAATTATGGTTTACCGCGATAGTTACTTTGTTTCCCTGTATTATCATCCGATTCAAAGTAGAAAGGATGAATTTTAATTCAGGGAAGTTTGCTTGCAATTTGAGTTTAACCATGGTGCATAGCCCCTCCTTAAAAATATTTATACTATACCGCCTTTTAGGCGATATTAAATATATTATAGCGCAATTAACATAAAAAAGTCAATATAAAACTTGTAAAAATGGCAATATTATGGTAAAATAGAAACATATGTAGGAGGAGAATTTATGGAAAAAGAGCAATTACAAAAATTAGCAAATAGTATAGAAAGCAAGCTTGAAACGCAATTTAAAAAAGTCCAAAAAATATGTGAGATAAATAGTAATAAAGTAATAAAAGCATTTCAAAAATGTAACTTGCAAGAAATGCATTTGCAATCTTCAACAGGATATGGAATTGATGAATCAGGAAGGAACAAAATAGAAGAAATATATGCAAATGTCTTTAAGGCAGAAGATGCATTAGTAAGAGCTCAACTAATATCTGGCACACATGCTTTAGCAATTTGCTTATCTGCTTTATTACATCCAAATGATACAATGCTGAGCATTACAGGAGCACCATATGATACTTTACAAACAGTAATTGGATTAGGAAAAAATCCAAGCAAAAATTCTTTAAAATCTTATGGAATAAAATATGAGCAAATAGAATTAGTAGATAATAAATTCAATATACAAGAAATACAAGAAAGAATTAAAAGAAGTGATATTAAATTAATTGAAATTCAAAGATCTAGAGGATATTCAACGAGAAAAAGCTTAACTGTTTCTCAAATTCAAGAGGTTATTGAAAAGATTAGAGAAATAGATAACCAAGTAATAATTATGGTAGATAATTGCTATGGAGAATTTGTTGAAGAAAAAGAACCAATTGAAGTAGGAGCAGATATTTGTGTAGGTTCACTCATGAAAAACTTAGGAGCTGGAATTGCTACAAGTGGAGCATATATGGTTGGAAAAAAAGAGCTAATTGAACTATGTGCAGAAAGATTAACAGCACCAGGTATTGGAAAAGAAATTGGACCATCATTAGGACAAAATACTAATTTTTTAAAAGGACTTTTCTTTGCACCACAAGTAGTAGCAAGTAGTCTAAAAACAGCAATATTTGCAAGTAAGATGTTAGAAGAACTAGGTTATGAAGTAGAACCAAAATATGATGAGATAAGAGCAGATATAGTTCAAACTGTACACTTAGGAAGCAAAGAAAAACTAGTAAAATTTTGTCAAGGTATTCAAAAAGGTTCACCAATTGATAGTCAAGTTATACCAGAGCCGGCAGATATGGGAGGATATGAAGACCAAGTAATTATGGCAGCAGGAACATTTACAGAAGGCTCTACAATAGAATTAAGTTGTGATGGACCAATTAGAGAACCATATATAGCATATTTACAAGGTGGACTTACATATGAATATGGAAAATATGGAATTTTAAAAGCAATTGAAGA
Source organism: uncultured Clostridia bacterium (assembly GCA_947631725.1). GTDB lineage: Bacteria > Bacillota > Clostridia > TANB77 > CAG-508 > CAG-269. Next base: position 3,163 of record CANRML010000087.1, on the reverse strand, counting down.
AATGGGATAAAAATATGAAAGTAATTGTTATTGGCGGTGGACCCGCAGGGATGATGGCAGCGATCACAGCTGCAGAATATGGTAATCAGGTTACTTTAATAGAAAAGATGAATTCATTAGGTAAAAAACTTTTAATTACAGGAAAAGGAAGATGTAATATTACATCTTCTTTAGATATGTCTGAATTTATTAAAAATATACCGGGAAATGGGAGATTTCTATATAGTAGTTTTGAACAATATACTAACAAAGATATTATTCAATTTTTAAAGAAACAGGGACTTGAAGTAAAAGAAGAGAGAGGTAATAGAATTTTCCCTATAACAGATAAAGCACAAGATGTATTAAATTGTTTTATAAAAAAAATAGAAGAACTACATATTCACACAATATTAGGAGAAAAAGTGGAAAAGATTCTAGTAAATGAAACAGAAAGTGGAAAAATGGTAAAAGGTATAAAGACAAATAAACAAACAATTTTAGCAGATAGAATCATACTAGCAACAGGAGGAAAAAGCTATCCATTAACAGGCTCAACAGGTGATGGGTATAAAATAGCAAAAGAAATTGGGCATACAGTAACAACAATTAAACCATCATTAGTACCTTTAGAGACATTTGATGAAAAGAGCAAAGAATTACAAGGACTATCTTTAAAAAATATAGCTATACAATTTATTGACAAAACAAAAAATAAGATAATTTATGAAGACTTTGGTGAAATGATATTTACACATTTTGGTATTTCTGGCCCTACTATATTAAGTGGCTCAGCACATTTAGTTAGGTATAAAAATATAGAAGAATTATTAAAAAATCATAATATAATATTAAAAATAGATTTAAAGCCAGCATTATCACCAGAAAAATTAGATGCCAGAATTTTAAGAGACTTTGAGGAAGAAAAAAATAAACAATTTAAAAACAGTTTGGATAAGTTATTACCACAAAAATTAATTAATCCAATAATTGAAGAAACTGGGATAAATCCGACAAAGCAAGTAAATACAGTAACAAAGCAAGAAAGACAAAAAATAGTGCAAATACTTAAAAATTTTGAAGTAACAATAAAAGAATTTAGACCAATAGAAGAAGCAATCATTACAAGTGGAGGAATAAGTATTAAAGAAATCAATCCAAAAACAATGGAATCAAAATTAGTAAATGGACTATATTTTGCTGGAGAAATTATAGATGTAGATGGCTATACAGGTGGATTTAATTTACAAATTGCATATTCAAGTGGATATGTAGCTGGAAAGGGAGAAATATAGTATGGACGAATTCTTCACAATAAAAGAGGAAACATTAGCTGAAATATCAGAAAAAAAATCAAAATTTATTGCGAATATTATACCAGTAGAAAATAAAAAAGAAGCAGAAGAAGCAATTCAAAAAGCAAAAAAGAAGTATTATGATGCTAGACATAATTGTAGTGCTTATCGAATTATAGAAGAAAATACAATAATTGAAAAGTCTAGTGATGATGGAGAACCATCTGGAACAGCAGGAGCACCAATGCTTAGTATTTTACAAAAGAATAATTTGTGTAATGTTGTAGTAATTGTTACAAGATATTTTGGAGGAATATTACTTGGAACAGGGGGACTAGTAAGAGCATATTCAGAAGTAACAACAAAAGCAATTGACAGTGTAGAACTAATTAAAAAAGTTATAGGTGTTCAATTTGAAATAACTATTGATTATTCTGAATATGAAAAATTTAAGTATTATTGCCAAAAACACAAAATTAACATAGAAAATGTAGGTTATAAAGAAAATATTGTATGTAATATCACAGTAGAAGAAAGTAAAAAACAAGAATTATTAGCAGATTTTGAAACAAAGAAAGTAAATTTAGAAGATTGGAAGGAATTTGATAAAAAATATATAGAAAAAAGTATAATAAAATGACAGTTTCGTAAACAAAATTGGAAAATATTTACAATTTTCTTGCAAACCCTCAAAAAATTAAGTATAATGCCAATTGTTGAAAATACAAAGAAAATTTTAGGAGGGTAAAAATGAAGGAAAAAATTACTTTATTAATTGCTGACGACAATCAAGAATTTAGCAAAACTCTTGCAAGATATTTAGAGAAGCAAGAAGATATGGAGGTTATAGGAATTGCCAAAGATGGTGTAGAGGCTGTAGATATGATAGCAAATACAATACCAGATATCGCTATTATAGACATTATTATGCCACATTTAGATGGAATAGGTGTATTAGAAAAAATAGAAAAAATGGAAGCAGAAAAAAGGCCAACATGTATTATGCTATCAGCAGTAGGACAAGACAAAATTACTCAAAGGGCGATTGCACTAGGAGCAGAATACTATGTAGTAAAACCATTTGACATTGAAATTCTTATACAAAGAATTAGACAAATTAAAAATCATGTACCAACAAGTAGTGGTAATGGATTTTTAAACAAAGAAGAAAAACAGCAATATATTTCAATTTCAAATGAAAATAAAAATCAAAAACAAAGTTTAGAAGCACTAGTGACAAATGTAATACATGAAGTTGGTGTACCAGCACATATAAAAGGATATCAATATTTAAGAGAAGCAATTATTATGGTAGTAAATGATATAGATATTATAAATCAGATTACAAAGAGCCTATACCCACAAATCGCATCAAAATATAGCACAACTCCTTCAAGAGTAGAACGTGCAATTCGCCATGCAATAGAAGTAGCATGGGGAAGAGGACAACAAGAAGTAGTAGAAAACATATTTGGCTATACAATATCAGCAGCAAAAGGAAAGCCAACAAACTCAGAATTTATCGCAATGATAGCAGATAAGTTAAGATTAGAATTAAAAAGTGCTTAAGAAATTATGAAACTGCTGATAGAGTAAAGATAAGGCAATTATAAAAAATCCGCACTTATTACAATTAACTCTATAAAAAGCGTGATAGATTAATAAAAAATCAGCATACATTGATTGCAATAAACTTTAAAAATTTATTGGTTAAAAAACCTCAATATGTTTATTAAAAAATAATAAATATATAGAGGTTTTTATTATTTATAAAACTTATATAGAATAATATAATTGCCATATGTTAATACTAAGATAGTGTAAAGTAAGCTATGAAAAAATAGATTATGAAAAACACTATGAAATAGAAGTAAAAAAGAACATTGAAA
>CANRML010000086.1 GCA_947631725.1 uncultured Clostridia bacterium | reverse complement strand
AATATTGCTTTTAAATGGCTTTTTCTCATACAAATTGCATTTACTTTACAGAATTGCATTTAACTTTTCACTTGACGTACAACAAAAAATCAGAAGATAAATTAATCAATATTTTTTTGATTTCTAAATAATTTTTTATTTTATATCTTTATATTTTTCATTTTTCTTATACAATATAATTGTTATTATTGCTACCGCTGATATTATTATTATCAACCCTCCTGCTCCTGCTTTTGGTAATACCGCAATATTTGATTTTGTTGTTTCTGCATTTTTTCCATTTGTTCCAGAATTGCTAGTTGCTGTATTTCCTCCTTCTTCATTTTCTGTTATATTAATAATATCTACCTCAAACATTGTTTGATGCCCCATATATTCTATCGTTAATGTATTTTTTCCTATGTTTTTATTATTAAATCCTGTTACTTTTATATTTTCATTTGTCATACTTATTGTGTCTGTTGTATTGTCATTATATGTTACTGTTATTACTCCTCCTGTTAAATCCATTTTTTCATCGTTTTGTATGTAACTCATTTTTGTTGGCATTTTTGTTACTTGTATTCCTGTTATTTGCTTTAATATGATTTCTATCTCAAATGTTGCTTGTTTTCCTTCATATTTTACTGTTAATACATTTTTTCCTACGTTCTCATTACTAAATCCTGTTACTTCTACATTTTCATTTGTCATACTTATTGTGTCCGTCGAATCGTCATTATACGTTACCGTTATTACTCCTCCTGTTAAATCTATTATTTCATAATTTTGTATATAGCTTGTTTTTGTTGGCATTTTTGTTACTTGTATTCCCGTTATTTGCTTTGCTACAATTTCTACTTCAAATGTTGTTTCTTTTCCTTTATAGTCTATTGTTAATACATTTTTTCCTATTTTTCTATTGTTAAATCCGGTTACCTCTATATTTTCATTTGTCATGCTTATTGTATCTGTTGTATTGTCATTGTATGTTACTGTTATTATTCCTCCTGTTAAATCTATTTTTTCATAATTTTGTATATAGCTCGTTTTTGTTGGCATTTTTGTTACTTTTATTTCTGTTATTTGTTTTGATACGATTTCTACATCAAATGTTGTTTGTTTTCCTTCATATTCTACCGTTAATACATTATCTCCTATGTTACTATTATTAAATCCAGTTACTTTTACATTTTCATTTGTCATGCTTATCGTATCTGTCGTATTGTCATTATATGTTATTGTTATTACTCCTCCTGTTAAATCTATTTCTTCATAATTTTGTATGTATTGTGTTTTAGTTGGTTTTGTTGTTACTTGAATTGATGTTATCACTTTCTCAACATTTAACAAAAATTGTGTTCCATCAGCATTTCCTCCAGATATTTGCACACTTGCTTTTGCTGTTTTAGTTGTATCTACTATTACTTTTTCTCCATCTTCTGATAAACTACAATTATCTAATGTATATCCATTTTCTGTATATATTTTACTATTAATTTGTTTGGCCTGTTTTATTATAGGTGGCAAATCTATTTGTTCTGTTTTCCCAAATTTCAATTCAGTAGATATTATATTATCTCTCACCAAAAGTTTTGTAATTTTAGTCAAAGAACTAATAGGTGAAATATCTTTTATCATGTTTCCGTTAAGATATAAGTATTGAAGATTAGTTAAAGAATTTAGCGGTGAAATATCTTCTATCATGTTATTAGATAGAGATAATTCCCAAAGATTAGTTAGAGTATGTAGTGGCGAAATATCTTTTATCATGTTGTTAGTTAGAGATAAGTGCCTAAGATTAGTTAGAGAATTTAGTGGTAAAATATCTTCTATCATGTTGTTAGATAGGGATAATTGTGTAAGTTTAGTTAGAGAATTAAGTGGTGGAATATTTTCTATCTGGTTGTCAGTTAGAGATATGTATACAAGGTTAGTTAGAGAGTTGATTGGTGAAATATCCTTTATTTTATTGTCATCCAAGAAAATCGTCTCCAATTTTTTTAGTTCTGCTATAGGCGAAATATCTTCTATATTGTTTTCATATATTGATAAGGTTTTAAGATTTGTTAGAGACTTGATTGGTGAAATATCACTTATTTCATTATAAATCAAATGTAAAGATTCAAGGTTTTTTAAAGTGCTAAACTTTGAAATATCACTAAGGTTTGCATGATCCCATGTTAATTTTTTAAGATTGTTAGTTATAGAACCAGCAAATGATATATCGTTTTTAATATAACTTAAAGAAATTTCATTTAAATTTGGAAGTTCAAATATAGGAGAAAAATCACTTATTGGATTACTGTCTAATTCCAAATATTCTAAACTATTAATATTAGATAAAACTTCTATATTTTCAATTCCATTACTAGACAAATATAAGTTTTTTAATTTTGTTAAACTTCTTAAAGCACTTATATCTTGAATATGGTTTACTCCATTAACTTGACGTAATATAAGGGTTTCAAGGTTTTTTAAATTAGCTACAGGCCCTATATTGGCTATATTATTATGACTTAATTCTAATTTCTGTAGATTATTTAAATTTGTTATTTCTGATATATCAGTTATATCGTTCCAAGATAAATCTAAAATATTTAGATTTATTAAATTGTTAATTGGATTTACATCTACTATTTTATTAAAATATAAGTCTAAGTTTTGTAAATTTTTTAATGTACTTAATTTACTTATATCTTTTATTGTATTTCCGCTAAGATCTAATTCTGTTAAATTAGTAAAGTTTTCTATTCCAGTTATATCCGTTATCCAATCTGTTTTTGGTTTTGAATAGTTATCAATTTTTATGGTTGTTACGCTTTCTAAATTTTGTCTTGTCATAGTTATAGTTTTATTATCTGCACTTTGAGACTGTATTTTTCCTTCTAAAACTTTTATTAAGCCATTATAAAAATTAATATCATTACATTGTATTGTTACTGTATCTTCTGCTAATGATTTTAATGGTACTAGCACATTTAATGCGATTTGTAATATTATAATTAATGAAATTAATTTTACTAATTTATTCTTCATTTTCTTTATATTTCTCCTTTTTTACTATATTAATTTCATTTAGCCTTTTTTATTCTTTTATAATATTTTTTATATTATATCTGTCAATATTTGTCAATATATCATTTATATGCAAATATATAATATATGCTATTTATCTAGCATTACGACTTTTTGTTACAATTATATTACATTTTTTTAATAAAATCATTGATTTTAAATTTTTTTGGTGTTATACTATTTCTGTAACAATTTCACATTATGTTATGTGCAGGGGAGGATTGTTGTTATGAAAACAGGATATAAGACACGGAAAGGTGTACGCCTAGGTGAAACTTGGAGCACTTTTCAAATGGAACATCCGGAAATTGAAATTCAGAGAAATCCTTTTAGTAAAAAGATTGAGGAAGTTCTTTTTCCCAAAAACACTCGTAGTTATTTTATAATCTATAATTGTGACGAAGTCATTTGTTTAGATTATATTTCAAGTTCGGGTAAACATGTTCAATACCCTATTTAAAACTCTTAACCTTGCAGATTAAATAAAAGAGATGTATGTGTTCATTTTCACATACTTCTCTTTTTTATTATCCAAATAAACTGATTTGATTACTTTGGCTCATCCCGTCTAAGCATCCTACTTTTTTCAATAAATCTGTAACTGCAACACCAACTTTTGAACGAATTTTCAAGTCATCAATTGACATGAATTTTCCATCTTTTCTTGCTAATTCAATGCCTTCTGCTGCTACTGTTCCAAGTCCCGCAATACTATTTAATGGTGGACGTATTCCATCTTCTTCTACAATAAATTTTGTGCTACTTGATAGATATAAATCAACTGGTAAAAATTTAATGCCTCTTTCATACATTTCTAATACTAATTCTAAAACTGGATACATAGCTTTATCTTTTTGAGTTGCATTATTTCCTAATAAATCAATTTCTTTCATTTTATTTTTTACTTTTTCTTTTCCTTCACACATTATTTCATAGTCAAAATCTTCTGCAGCTCTTATAGAGAAAAAGGCTGCATAATATGCTTCTGGTTTATGTACTTTAAACCATGCTATACGAAAAGCATTTGTTACATATGCTGCTGCATGTGCTTTTGGGAACATGTATTTTATTTTTTCACATGACCCTATATACCAGTCAGGAACATTATGCTCTTTCATAAGTTTTACATATTCTCCCCATTTTTCTGGATCCTTTAGAGCTTTTCCTTTACGTACTGTTTCCATTATTTTAAATGCTGAATTTGAAGGTAATCCTTGTTTTATTAGATAAATCATAATATCATCACGACAACATATAGCTTCTGTTAATGTTACTGTTTTTTCTTTTATTAAGTCTTGAGTATTTCCTACCCATACATCTGTACCATGTGATAATCCTGAAATACGTACTAATTCATCAAATGTTGTTGGCTTTGTTTCTAATAGCATCCCTCTTACAAATTTAGTTCCAAATTCAGGTATTCCATAGCTTCCTACTTCTGATTTTATTTGTTCAGGTGTAACACCTAGTGCTTTTGTTGAACTAAAAATTGACATTGTTTCCTTATCATCTAATTTTATTTTTGTAGGGTCAATTCCAGTTATATCTTGTAGCATTCTAATTACTGTTGGATCATCGTGTCCAAGTATATCAAGTTTTAATAAGTTATTATCTATTGAGTGGTAGTCAAAATGTGTCGTTATTATATCTGAATTCGGGTCATCTGCTGGATGTTGGACAGGACAGAATTCATAAATTTCTCTTCCTTTTGGTACAACTACAATACCTCCTGGATGTTGACCTGTTGTTCTTTTAACACCTGTGCAGCCTATTGATAAACGCTTAATTTCTGCTTGATTTATTGGTATATGTCTTTCTTCAAAATAACTTCTAACATATCCATATGCTGTTTTGTCTTTTACTGTTCCTATTGTTCCTGCTTTAAAAGTTGTTCCTTTTCCAAAAATAACTTCTGTATATTTATGTGCTTTTGCTTGATATTCTCCTGAAAAGTTTAAATCAATATCAGGTTCTTTGTCTCCATTAAATCCTAAAAATGTTTCAAATGGGATATCCATCCCATCTTTTAGAAGTTCTTCCCCGCATTTAGGACATTTTTTATCAGGTAAGTCAAACCCATTTTTGTATCCGTAATCTGTAAAATCTGAATATTTACAATTTGGACATCTGTAATGTGGTGGTAATGAGTTTACTTCAGTAATTCCTGTCATATTTGCTACAAATGAAGAACCTACAGACCCTCTTGAGCCTACAATATATCCATCATCATTTGATTTCTTTACTAATTTTTGTGCAATCATATACATAACTGAAAATCCATTTTTTATAATAGAATCTAATTCTTTATC
>CANRML010000085.1 GCA_947631725.1 uncultured Clostridia bacterium | reverse complement strand
TAAAAATGCTTCAATCTCAAGGCTTTCATACCTATGTGTGCCTTTGAGCGAAGCGAGAAAGGAATGATTTTTTTTATATATAAAGACCATTATTCAAAAAGTACTTATTTGTTAATATTTGTAAGAAATGTTAATGTAGTTTTGGAAAATTATAAAAAATCGAAAAAAATTACAAAAAAGTTGAAACACTTGATATAAAAAGCTTTAAACATTTACAAAAATTCCACAGAATTCTTAAAAATCCGTGGAATTTTACAATACTTTGGAGGCGAGTGAGGGAGTCGGACCCTCCATCAGAGTTTTGCAGACTCGTGCCTTACCGCTTGGCTAACTCGCCATATATTCTTTAGATAGCACTATTTAAATATACTACAAATTCAGTAAAAAGTCAATATGTCCGTACATAAATTGTATCTATTATATTTTATTAAAAAGTATTTTTTTTAGAACTATGTTTCTTTTTTTATATTCCTTTAGATTATTATTGAAAATTTTTGAATTAAATATTTATATTAAATCAATTATTCCTTTGGCAGAAATTATGCTATAATATTTATATAATAAATCAATGTTCTAAAACTATTTTATTTGTAGTTTGCTTATAGTAGGAGTGTAATAATATGAAATTTGATAAAGATGGGTGGCTGTATCCTGACAGTTCTAAAAATAAAATTCACGAAATAAAAGATAGCGAAATTTTAGAATTGATTGAACTAGGAAAAGAAGAAAAAAATTGGCAAAAAATGGTAAGAAAAGAAGTAGATAATAGAGACAAAGTAAATTTGACTCAAGGTCAAATATTAATAGATTATTTCAGGATGAAAAATACAAGCGGTACAATAACAGATTTTCCCTTTGGTCAAAAAATGATAACTTTTGATAGTACAAGGCATTTTTTCAGGGGCGAAAAACAAATTTATGCAAAATCAATTCCAACATTAAATAGAAAACTTGATAATAAAAGCATAGAAGATCAAGAATTGTATCGTGCTATTGCAAATTTAAGAATAGAAGCTTTTTCTAGATTTTTATGGAATTTTAAAGTAGTTCCTTTTTGGGAAGCTACATTAAGTGATGTGAATTACAAGGCTTTAGCTCAGCACTATGGTTTTGAAACTCATCTTTTAGATCTCACAAATGACTTTAATGTTGCCTTATTTTTTGCAACTTGTAAATATGATGAAAAATTAGATAAATATGTGCCTCTTACTAAAAATGATATTGAAAAAAATGAAAATACTAAATATGGTGTAATCTATCATTCCCCTAATTGGACTTTAGACTATTTCAGTGCTGGTAGTATTATAAATCCAAAAATGTTAGAGCTTTTTCAAAATAATGATAAAAAAATATATGAAATTGATTCAGGAAAATTTGATGGCATAGCATTTCAAATTGGTTATCAACCACTTATGAGATGTTCTATGCAAAGTGGTTATGTTTTACCTATGAGAAATAGCGTTCCACTTCAAAATGATACAAAATTTGAGAAGTTATACTTTAAACAATCTGTAGAGCTTTCAGAAAGAGTTTTTAAAATGATGGATGAAGGAAAAAAAGTTTTCCCAGAAGAAGGAATAAATGCGGCTAAAGAAAAAATTGATGAAATAAAAAATTTAACAATATTCCCAGAAGAAGATATTGAATTAGTTTATAGTCGTGATATAAATAAAGAAATATTTCCAAGTTTGAAAGGATTTAAAGATAAATTGCTTGGATTTAAAGTTAATGGTAAGAATATAATGATTACAAAAATATCAGAAAATTTTAATGTCAATGAGGAAATATTAAATAATATTAATAAATATTATGATAATAAAAATTTACTAGATTATGTTGGAGGAAAAATTTTTTCAAGGCCTAGCGATATAGAATATTTCAAGCAAAAATATATTTATATATATGGTAAAGGAATATAAAAATCTGAGGTATGATTAATTTTTATATTCTCTAGTATAAACTTTTTAGTTTTGATATTCTAATTCTTGAATTTCTTTTTTCGTTAAGCCTGTTATCTCTTTTATTTCTTCTACATCTAATCACTTTTTTCAGCTATTTTTATTGAGTTTTCTTTCTTTTTTCAAATTCTATGTTATAATTTTTTATGAAGTAGTTGTTTACTTCGTTTTCTAGTTTAAAATCTACTTTCTACTTCTTGAAAATCTAATTTTAAGTTATTATCTTTCCTCCACAAAATCTTCCATTATTAACTTAATTACTGCTGCCACTGGTACAGCTAAGAACATCCCCATTATTCCAAAATATGCTCCTCCTATTGTTACTGAAAAAATTACAAGTAGTGGGCTTATTTTTAATGAGTTTCCTATAATCTTTGGATTTATGATATTTGCATCTATTTGTTGTAATAGAACTACTGCTATTGCCATAATAATGGTTTGACCTAATCCTCCTGTTATAAAGGTAATTATTATTGCAATTATTACAGCTATTATTGCTCCTATATATGGTATTATATTAAATAGTCCTATCATAAATCCTAGTAGTGGTGCATATTTTACTCCTATTATGCTCATTGCTATTGTTGCTAATATTCCTATTACAACTGCATCTATTACTTGACTTCCAACAAATTTAAAAAATAGTTCATTTGCTTGACCGAAGTATTTGTCTAGATGATCATAAGTTTCTTCTTTTAAAATTCTTTTTCCTAGTTTCTTTAAGAAATTTATAATAGATTCTCTTTGTAGCAATATATATACAGATACTACTATTGATACAAATACATCAAATATAGCTAAAAATACATTAAATAGATTTTGTACATATTCTAATATTCTTTCATTATTTAAGCTTAATAGCTCTGGAATATTAACTTGTTGAATTCTTTCTACTATACTAATAGCTATGTCACTTTTTAATATTGAATTTTCTGATAATTCACTAATTTTTTGAACTGCTGTTTCATAATAATTTTGCAAATTTGAAAATAATTCTACTATACTATCTCTTAATATTGGAAAAATTACATTTATAGCAATTAATAATAGTAAAATAGCTATTACATATGTTGTTAATACTGATAATCCTCTTGCTTTTCTTGATATAAATTTATTTTTACTTGATTTATATGCTTTTTCTATTACTCTTGCTGGTAAGATTAAAATATATGCAATAAATATACCTACTATAAATGGTCTTAATACTCTAAAAAAAGTTGCAATCCACTCTTGAATATTCCCAAAATTATCTATAATTTTATATGCTATTATTCCACTTACTATTAACAAGAAATATGAAAACCATTTCTTCCAGTTATTTCTAATTTCTTCCATTTTCTCCACCTCTTTTATATTTCTAATTCTAGCCCTACTGGACAATGGTCACTTCCATAGACTTCTGGATAAATTGTTGCTTCTTTTATTTTTTCTTTTATGCTGTCTGATACTATGAAATAGTCTATTCTCCAACCAATATTTTTTTCTCTAGCATGACCCATATATGACCACCAGGAATATGCATCTTTCTTGTCAGGATATAGATAGCGAAAAGTATCAATAAATCCCGCTTTTAATAATTCTGTCATCTTTTCTCTTTCTTCATCTGTAAATCCTGCATTTCCTCTATTTGTTTTTGGATTTTTTAAATCTATTTCTTCATGTGCGACATTTAAATCTCCACACATAATTACTGGCTTTTTAGTATTTAATTTTAGTAAATACCTTCTCATTTCATCTTCCCAAACTTGTCTATATTCTAGTCTTTCTAGTTCTCTTTTAGAATTTGGTGTATATACTGTTACCATATAGAAATCCTCAAATTCTAATGTAATTACTCTTCCCTCATTATCGTGTTCTGGTTTGCCAATTCCATATGTAACTGCTTGTGGCTTTATTTTTGTATATATCGCTGTTCCTGAATATCCTTTACGCTCTGCACTATAGTAATAGGCTTGATATCCTTCAAATTCTAAATCTATTTGTTCTGGCTGACACTTAGTTTCTTGTATGCAAAATATGTCAGCATCTATTTCTTTAAAAAATTTAGTAAATCCTTTGTTTATACATGCTCGGATTCCATTTACGTTCCAAGATATAAATTTCATACTTATTTCTCCATTTCCCATATATATTCATTTTACTATATTTTACCAGAAAAATCAACTGTAATACAAGAAGGAGTTGATGTTATTATCAACTCCTTTAAACTTATTTTTAGAAATATACATTTCCTCCGATATATTGTCCTGAATGTGTTCCAGCTGCTCTAAATGATAAATAACTATGGTTTCTTTTTCCATTTAAAGCATCTGTAACTGCTTGTTTTACATATGATGCATAATTTCCATTTAAACGTTTTTTCCAATTGTTATCAATTGAATAGCAGAATTGTCCTTTTGCCTTATATTGGCTTAACGGGTCAGATCCATTTTTTCTCCATTTTGCACTTTCTGCTCTGTTACAAGCACAAGTAATTACTGCTAAAGCTCCTTCATAACTTCTACTACTTTCTTGTGCTGTTATAGCACATAATAAGTCAAAATCACTTGCAGAATATGACCATTTTCCACCGCCATATGATACTGCTGATGTTCTTGAAGATGTTGCACCTCTTGTTGTTATTTTTTTATTTACTTGAACAATTTTATTTACTGGTTCTTTTATAACTGTTTCAGATAAAACTGTTTTTTCAATTTCTATATCATTTTGATATTTTACTTTGTAAGTAACTTCTTTTAAGCCTTCTACACCTTTTTGTATTACTTTATTTTCTATATCTTTGTCTGTTCCTGCTGTATTTTTTGTAATTGTTTCATAAGGTATTGCTACTTGCTCTTTAACAATTTTTTCTGTTATTGGTGCATAGTTTTGCATTAATTCGTCTAAAGATGTTTGTACACCTTGTTCTGATACTTCTGCTATTTGTATTTCATTATATGATTTATCTGTAATCTTAATTTCTGTACCTGTTTCTATTTGCTCATCTAATGATGGTATTGTCTTTTGTGTGTCTTCTATAATAATATGATTTTCTTCTAATACTTCGGCTACTGTTTTTTTACTTGTTAATGCCGTTAATTCATATCCATTTTGTAATGTAATCTTGACATCTGCTACATTTGTATTTACTGCTAAAACACTAATTCCTGATATTAAGATTAAGATTAGGCTTACACATATAATCTTGACGATTGACAGCGAAGCGTTCTCTCGATTTTTCATATCTTTTCTTACCTCCTTTGGCAATACATTTATTATTATACTACATATTGGACAATTTGTCAAATTTTGGTACTTCTTGTCCCATTTGCGTTTACAGTTCCTTAGTATAATATATGTTATGAAAGTAGTGGATATGATTAAATTTTAAAAATTTTACATGTATTTTCAAAAGTCATTTTTTCAACTTCTTCTATTGATATCTGCTTAGTTTTAGCGATTTTTTCTGCTATATATTTTACATTTCTTGGGTCATTTCTAGTTCCTCTTACTGGCTCCATAGTTTGGTATTAATTTAATAAAAAAATCTTTTGAAAGCCCTGAAATGGAGGCTTAAATTTTTGTCAACTTT
>CANRML010000084.1 GCA_947631725.1 uncultured Clostridia bacterium | reverse complement strand
CATTATTATCACCTATTGAGATTCTAACATATATTGGCTAATATTACAATTTTGTAATATTTTATGAAATTACCATGATTTTTTACCGTTTCTACTAGACTTTCAAATCCTTTTCTGTTATTATTAAAAGAGAAAGATTTCTTTATTTCTTTCCCATTTGGTAGGATTATTCCTGCCCAATGTACATTTTTTGCTATGTCTATTCCTACTATAGCATCTGTGTTTTCAATAGCATCAAATTTTAAATTTTGTGAATTTGTCATTATTTTTACCTCCAATATATTAATTTCATAGACTTTAGTTGATTTCGTCTACATTGAAATTATATATTAGGGGGTATTTTGTTGTCAAAGTTCATTTTTCATTTATTACAGGATGCTTTTACATTAGGATGACCAAAAAAATCAAAAATATACATATCATACCAATATATATACATAGAATAAAAGTGAGGTGAGATATATGAGCAAAGCGAAAATATATGTAAAATCAATTCTTGTTCCTCTTTTAGTTGGGGGAATTGAAGGACTTATAATTACACCATTTATGGATTATACTTCTTTACAAAAACCAGCATTTGCACCACCAGGAATTATATTTCCGATTGTATGGACTATTTTATATGTTTTAATGGGAATATCTTATGGAATATTAAAAAGCAAAAACTTAACAAACTATTTAAATATGCAGATATATTATCAGCAACTACTAATAAATGCTTTATGGCCAATTTTCTTTTTTGTATTTGAGTGGAGATTGTTTGCACTTGTATGGATAATATTATTAGATATAGCAGTATATATGATGATAATACGTTTTTATGAAAAAGATAAAGTAGCAGGACTATTACAAATCCCATATTTTCTTTGGGTACTTTTTGCAACATATTTGAACTTTTCAATTTATCTTTTAAATAGAGGATAGGAGGCTGACTTCTATTCTTTTTTTGTAACGAAATTGTAATATAAATGAAATATATAGAAAAAACATTGAAATAGATAATGTTTTAAAAAGGTTTTTAATAAAATGTTGCAAATGCAACAGTAAAGACAAAAAAATATGGTAAAATGAATTCAACAAACAAAGGAGGATAAAAGTATGAAAATTATAAAAAGAGATGGAACAATAGTAGACTATAATCCAGAAAAAATAAGAATAGCAATTCAAAAAGCAAATAATGAAGTAAGTCGTAATGAAAAAATATCAAAGGAGAAAATTGAAGAAATAATTAAATATATTGTAGAATTAAATAAACCAAGAATATTGGTAGAAGATATACAAGATATTATAGAAGAAAAATTGATGGAATATGGAAAATACCAATTAGCAAAAAAATATATTACTTATAGATATACAAGAGAATTGGTAAGAAAAGCAAATACAACAGACCAATCTATCAAAGAACTTATTGAAGGGGAAAATGATTATTGGAATAATGAAAACTCAAATAAAAATGCTAAAGTAGTTACTACACAAAGAGACTATTTAGCAGGTATTACAAGTACAGATATAACTAGAAGATTTTTATTACCAGAGGATATTGTAAAAGCACATGATGAAGGAATTATACATTTTCACGATGCTGACTATTTTGCACAAAATGCTTTACACAATTGCGAATTAATCAATTTAGAAGATATGCTACAAAATGGAACAATTATAAATGGAGTTATGATAGAAAAGCCACATCGTTTTATAACAGCAGCAACAATAGCTACACAAATCATTTTAGCAGTTACTTCTTCTAGCTATGGTGGAGCAACCATTACATTAAGCCATTTAGCACCATTTGCAAGAGCAAGTTATGAAAGATACCTAAAAAAATATCAAGAAAGAGGTCTTGATGAAAAATCTTGTAAAGAATTTGCAAAACAAGATATGAAAAAGGAAATTGCAGATGGAGTACAAACATTTAACTACCAAGTAAATTCTATGACAAATACTAATGGGCAAGCACCATTTTTATCTGTTTGTATGTACTTAGGAGAAACAGAAGAATATAAAGAAGAATTAGCTTTGATTATTGAAGAATTCTTAAACCAAAGAATATTAGGATTTAAAAATGAAAAAGGTGTATATATTACACCAGCATTTCCAAAATTATTGTATGTACTAGAAGAAGACAATATTCATGAAGATAGTAAATATTGGTATTTAACAGAATTAGCTGCAAAATGTACTGCAAAAAGATTAGTACCAGATTATATTTCAGAAAAGAAAATGCTAGAATTAAAAATAGATAAAAATGGAAATGGAAATTGCTATCCTTGTATGGGATGTCGTTCATTTTTAACACCATATGTTGATCCAAAAACAAATAAACCTAAATATTATGGAAGATTTAATCAAGGTGTTGTTACAATTAACTTAGTTGATGTTGCATTATCTTCTGGAAAAGATATGGATTTATTCTGGGATATTTTTGAACAAAGATTGGAATTATGTCATAGAGCATTACAAGCAAGACATCAAAGATTAAGCAAGGCAACAAGTGATGTTGCACCAATTCTATGGCAACACGGAGCACTAGCTAGACTAGGAAAAGGCGAGAGCATACATGAATTACTACACAATGGATATTCAACAATTTCATTAGGATATGCAGGACTATATGAGTGTGTAAAATACATGACAGGACATAGCCATACAGATAATGGTGAAGGTAAAGAATTTGGCTTAAAAGTAATGAAAAAATTAAATGATAAATGCAAAGAGTGGAAAGAAGCAGAAAATATGGACTACAGTGTTTATGGAACACCAATTGAGTCTACAACATATAAATTTGCTAAATGCTTGAAAGAGCGCTTCGGAGAGATCGAAGGAATCACAGATAGAGGATATATTACAAATTCATATCACGTACCTGTATTTGAAGAAATAGATGCATTTACAAAATTAAAACTAGAAAGTGAATTCCAACAATTAAGCCCTGGTGGAGCAATTTCATATATTGAGACACCAAACTTACAAAATAATATACCAGCAGTTTTACAGGTAATTAAATTTATCTATGATAACATTATGTATGCAGAATTAAATACAAAATCTGATTATTGCCAAAAATGTGGATATGATGGAGAAATTCTTATAGATGATGATTTAGAGTGGTATTGCCCAAATTGTGGAAACAGAGACCATAATACACTAAATGTAGCAAGAAGAACTTGTGGATATATCGGAAGTAATTTCTGGAACAAAGGAAGAACACAAGAAATTAAAGAAAGAGTACTTCATATTGATAATAAGGATGATGAATAGATGAGATATAACAAAATTAGAAAGATGGATATTTCAAATGGACCAGGTGTAAGAGTATCACTTTTTGTACAAGGATGTACTTTTAATTGTAAGGGATGCTTTAATCAAGAAACACATGATTTTAATGGAGGAAAAGAATTTACAGATGATACTATTGAACATATTTTAAAATTATGTGAAAACGATAATGTTGAAGGACTATCTATCTTAGGGGGAGAACCTTTACATCCAAAAAACATAGATGGAACAACTAAACTAGCAAAGGCTTTTAAAGGAAAAATGCCGAATAAAACTCTTTGGATTTGGACAGGATATTTATTTGATAGAGATTTACAAGGAAAAGAGATTTTAAATTATGCAGATGTTATAGTTGACGGACAATTTATTGAGGAATTAAAAAATCCAACTTTAAATTGGAGAGGTTCTTCAAACCAAAGAGTAATAAATGTGAAAGAAGGAATAAAGAATGGATAAGGAAAACTGTTTAAATAGTGCAATGTATGATTTATCCAAGAAATATGAAATTATACAATGGGTAGGACTAAGTATTCTTATATTCTTAGTTCCCATGATTATTCCACAATTGTTAAGTACAATATTTGGAACAACTTCTTGGATAGCAACAAATTCACAATATGTAGTTGGAACTATTGTAAATTTATCACTAGTAATAGCAGCGATAAATGTAAAAGGATTTAAACAAATTGCAGGATTAATAACTTTGCCAAGTATTTCTGCAATAGGAAGTGGATTGATATTTAAGTCAGCAAGTATTTTTACAGTATATATGATACCAGCAATATGGATAGGAAATTTTACTTTTGTATATTTATATAAAAAATTATGGATGCAGAGGAAAATAAACTATATATTAACAGCGATAGTTGCAATATTAGTAAAAGCAGCAATAATATATCTTTTCTTTAGAGGATTAGCTTTAATTATAAATATTCCAACACCAATGTTTACAGCTTTAAACCTATCAATGGGGATGAATCAGCTAATTACTGCAACAGTAGCATCAATAATAGGATTTGGAATTAGCAAAATAGGGAAGTAATTCCCTATTTTTTCTTCTATAAATTTTTTCAATCATAGTTAATAAGTTGTTAAATAGACATTATAAAAAATCACTATACGCACCCTGTATAGTGATTTTTTATGGTGAACCGAAACTTTTTAAATTCGAACCCCATATATTAAGAACATGAAATGATTATAAACTTTTATTTTTATATGATTCTATAAATTTTTTAGAAGGCGAATATAAATTTTTTGGTAGATCATCTAAATCAAACCATTTCCACTCATCTTCTTTTGTAGGTTCCATAACCTGTGGCTCTCCGTTATATTTTTTTGCAATTACATGCATTGTTATATAATGTCTATCTGGCTGGATATCATCTGCTGCACCAAACAATTCTAAATCATCAATATCTAAATTGGTTTCTTCTTTTACTTCTCTTTTAGCCCCATCTAAAAATGTTTCATTATATTCTTGTTTTCCTCCTGGCAAAGTCCAACAATCAACTTCGAAAATTCCACCAGTATCTTTTTTGTTTTTGGCTCTGTGTCCTAATAATATTTTATTTTCATTTAAAATCATTACACCTATGCCAACTTTTATATTATTTTCCATAGCTTTTTCACCATTTAATTATTTTTTACTATGCTACTTTTATTCCAGTATCAATTATTTCTTGAACAAAAGGATTTCCTTCTTCAAAGTCTTCTACTTTTATAGGATGTGGCTCTATCCTTAGATCTATATTCTGCGTCAACATCATAAGTTCAACCATTAAATCAAAAACATTATTATCACTATTAATAATAATTGCTACATCTATATCACTATCTTCAGTATTTGTTCCCTTAGCATAAGAGCCAAATAAGTACACTGCTTTAATGCTATAGTGTTTTGATATTTCTTTAACATACTCTTCAATGTTTCTTAAAATTTCTATATCAACATTTTCTTTAGCCATGTTCTAACCTCCTCAATATTTTTTATTTGCTCAGATGTATATTTTTCAGTACATTTTTTATAAAATTCATTTTTATAGTCTTCATATCTTGCACTTATATTAAATGAATTACATGTCAGTAATATTGTAGTTTTTTTATCATCTAATTCAATATTACATTTTTTTGCTAATATAACTAAATTATGAATTTTAGGAGGATATGGATTATTTTTGTTTACTTTAGCATATAAGGCCTTTAATAATTTTTCAATAGTTAAATGTCCAATAAATAATGACCAAGTATATTGTTTTGTTTCATAGTTCTTTTTCATAGATTCATAATCCCTATCTGAACTTTCAATCCAATAATTAATTAAATCTATATTATCCATATATTATCACCTCTTTTTAAATATAAAATAAATCCATCCTATTAATCTTATACAATTAATAAGATGGATTAACTTATACTGGGTTCATATAAGACTGTTTTGGTGAGCCAGGAGGGGTTCGAACCCCCGACCCCAGGCTTAGAAGGCCTGTGCTCTATCCAACTGAGCTACTGACCC
>CANRML010000083.1 GCA_947631725.1 uncultured Clostridia bacterium | reverse complement strand
ATAGGATATAAATTTACGGATGAAGGACTTTTGAAAAACGCATTGACACATACATCTTATGCATATGAATACAATGTGCCAAGTAATGAAAAGTTAGAATTTTTAGGAGACAGCATTTTAGAATTTGTATCAAGCCAATATTTATATTCAAACTACCAAAACTTAAAAGAAGGAGAAATGACTAAAGTTAGAGCAGCAGTCGTATGTGAAGAAAGCCTATATAAAATAGCAAAACGACATAATTTTAGTGATTTCTTGTATGTCGGAAGATCAGAAAAAATTGCAAAAGGAAATGAAAGACCAGCAATTTTAGCAGATAGTGTAGAGGCAGTTATTGCAGGAATATACCTAGATGGAGGAATAGAACCAGCAACTAAATTTATTATAGAAAATTTAGAAGAAGAAATAAAAATTGCAACTACACATGTTGGAGATAAAGACTATAAAACAGTCTTACAAGAAAAACTACAAAAAAATGGAAATGTAAAAATTTCATATTCAATTATAAAAGAAAGTGGACCAGACCATGACAAAACTTTTGAAGCAGAAGTTTCAGTAGAAGGTAAAAAACTAGCTGAGGGCAGAGGAAAAAGCAAAAAACAAGCAGAAATGGAGGCAGCAAGAAAAGCATTAGAAGAAATGAAATAATAATGGGCAAGGAGTGAAACAATGAAAGAAAAATATATTATACCTGTATTTGTGCCACATTTAGGATGTCCAAATGATTGTATATTTTGCAATCAAAAATCAATTAGTGGGCAAAAGGAACAAATGACAAAAGAAAAAGCCAAAGAAATTATAGATAAATTTTTAAATGAAATTCAAAGAAAAGCAGGAGAAAAGGAAATAGAAATTGCCTTTTTTGGAGGAAGCTTCACAGCAATAGAAGAAGAAAAACAAGAGCAATTACTTTCTACAGCTTATGAATATGTAAAAGAAGGAAAAGTAGATAGTATAAGGATTTCTACAAGACCAGATTGCATAAATAGAACAATATTAAAAAGACTAAAAAAATATAAAGTAAAAACAATAGAATTAGGTGTTCAATCAGCAAATGACTATATATTAAAAAGAGCAGGAAGAGGACATACTTTTGAAGATGTAAAAAAAGCATCTAAAATGATTAGAAGATATCGCTTTGTTTTAGGACATCAAATGATGGTAGGATTACCAGAAAGTACAAGAATAGATGAAATAAACACTGCAAAAAAACTAATAAAATTAAAACCTAAAATGGTAAGAATTTATCCAGTATTAGTAATAAAAGGAACAAAATTAGAAAAAGAATTACAAGAAGGAAAATATCAGCCTTTAACAGTTGTTCAAGCAGTAGAAACTTGTAAAGAACTTGTTAGGATGTTTGATTCAAAAAATATTGATATCATAAGAGTAGGACTTCAAAACACAGATGAAATATCAGACCCAAATTATAAAGAAAGTGAAGTTGTAGCAGGACCATTTCATCCAGCATTTAGACAATTAGTAGAAAGCGCTATGTGGTATGATGCAGTTGTAGATAAAATAAAAAAATTAAATGTAAAAGTAAAAGAAGTACAAGTAACAGTAAATCCAATTGATGCAAATAATGTAATAGGACATAAAAAAGAAAATATACAAAAACTAAAAGATACATATGATGTAGACTTAATTATAAAGCAAGATGAAGCAATAAAACAAGGAAAATCAAAAATAGATGTATTAAAAACATATAATGATTTTTTAGAAGAATAAACTAAAGACCTTAAAAAAGGTCTTTTTTGTTTAAATGAACAAAAATAGTACATACTTCTAACAGGTGATTTTATGATATCAGAAACCAAAAAAGAAGTAAAAAAATTTTTGCAAGAGGCATTAGGAACAATTTTAGGAGCAACTATAATGGCAATAGGAACATCATTGTTTTTATTACCAAATCAACTTTCAACAGGTGGATTTTCAGGTGTTGCAACAATTATTTACTATTTTTTAAATATTCCAATGGGAACAACAATTTTAGCATTAAATATTCCATTATTCATAATTGCGATATATCAATTAGGGAAAAGATTTTGTGCAAAATCAATATTGGGAACTATTGTATTTTCTATTGCAATTGATATTGTAGATAAGCTACCATCATTAACAGATGATAGGCTATTAGCATGTATTTATGGTGGTATAATTATAGGGCTTGGAACAGCTGTTATATTAAGAAGTAATTCTTCAACAGGAGGTTCAGATTTACTTAGTTTTATTGTCAGAACATATAAACCAAATATTAGGATGAGCAATATGATAACAATTATAGATACAGTTATCGTTACTTTAAATATGATATTTTTTAAAGAAATTGAAATTGGTCTATATTCTGCAATAGCAATTTATCTAATGGGAAAAATGATAGACATTATCTTTGAAGGTATCTATTTTACAAAATTACTCATAATTGTATCTAATATGAATGAGGAAATTGCAAAACAAGTTGGAGAAAAAATTCAAAGAGGAACAACAGGACTTTTTGGAAAAGGGATGTATACCCAAGAAAATAAACTTATTTTAATGTGTGCAGCATCAAGAGGAGACATAGCAAGAATAAAACTTATTGCTAGAAAAATTGATCCACATAGCTTTATAATAATAACCAATTCAAGAGAAGTTGTAGGACAAGGATTCAAAAGAGAATAAAATACTTCCCAAACTTTTAAAAATGTAGTATAATGACAAAAGAAAGGGTAAAGTGAATATGAAGGAACAAAAATATATATTAAAAAAACCAAAATGCTTTGAATTAAAAGACATTTTTACTTGTGGACAATGCTTTCGTTGGCAGGAAAATGATGATGGTAGTTATACAGGTGTTGTAAGACAAAATGTAATAAATATACTAGAAAAAGAAAATATGTATTATATCAAATCAGTAGGAAACGAGGATATAGAAAAACTAATATATCAATATTTTGATTTAAAAAGAGATTACTTAAAATTGCAAAATCAATTATCAAAAATAGATAAAAACATGGAGATAAGCATTGAATATGGAAAAGGAATACGTCTATTAAATCAAGATTTATGGGAAACTCTAATATCCTTTATAATTTCAGCAAATAACAATATTCCTAGGATTCAAAAAATTATTCAAAGGTTATCTAAAACATATGGAAAAGAAATTAAATTTGAAGGAAAATCATATTACACATTTCCATCACCAGAAGAGCTAAAAGATGTTACTATTCAAGACTTTAGAAACTTAGGATTAGGATTTAGAGATAAAAGACTTTATGAAACAACTCAGAAAGTTTTAAATAATGAAGTTAATTTAGAAGAATTAGAAGGAAATCCAAATACAGAAGAAGTAAGAAATATATTATTAACATTATCAGGGGTAGGACCTAAAGTAGCTGATTGTATTTTACTATTTTCAACACTAAAAAGATTAGAAGTTTTTCCAATTGATGTTTGGATAAATAGAGTAATAAATGAACTATACTTAAATGAACCAGAAGAAAAAGTAAGCAAAGCAAAGATACAAAAATTAGCAAAAGAAAAATTTGGAGATTTAGCTGGACTAGCACAACAGTATTTGTTTTATTGGAGAAGAGATGGATAAAAAAGAAAGGAGTAAATTATGGCATTAAGACTTATTTATGGTAAATCAGGAACAGGGAAAAGCAAATATTGCTATGACCAAATAGCAATAGATATACAAAATGGAAAAAAAGTATATTTAATTACACCAGAACAATTTTCATATACTGCAGAAACGAAACTGATGGAAACTGTAAATACAAAAGCAATAACACAAGCAGAAGTATTGCATTTAAGTAGGATGGCCAAAAGAGCTATAGCAGATTTAGGAATTACCAACAAGAGTATAACAAAAAGTGCAAAAGCAATGCTAATTTGCCATATATTAACTCAAAATAAAAATAAATTAACATATTTATCAAAATCACAAGAAAATATAGAACTTGCAATATCATTTGTTACAGAATTTAAAAAACATAATATTACAGTAGAAATGTTAAAAGAGCAAATTGAAAAAGCAAGTAACCAATATTTAAAATCAAAACTGCAAGATATATATATGATATATGAGCAATATGAAGAAAAAGTCAGTAAAACATATATAGATGAAGCAGATGAATTAACATTATTAGCTAAAAATATATATAAATTAGAGTGGCTAAAAAATAGTATAATATATATAGACGAATTTGCAGGATTTACAGCACCTGAATATGAAGTTATAAAAGAACTAATCAAACATTGTAACCAAGTTAATATAACTATTACATCAGATGAATTAAAAAATACTAAAAATCCAGATGCAGATGTATTTTATGAAAATAAAATTACAATACAAAAACTATTAAACATTGTAAAGCAAAATAATTTACAATTAGAAACACCAATTTATTTAGATAAACCACAAAGATTTAAAACAGAAGAATTAAAACATATAGAAACACAAATTTTTCAAGTAAGACCTAAAAAATGTGATCAAGATATTAAAAATTTACATATGTTTTTAGCCAAAAATCAATATACCGAAATAGAAAAAATAGCCAAAACAATCACAAAATTAGTTAGAAAACAAGGATTACGATATAAAGACATAGCAATTATAACTAAAAATATTGGAAATTATAGTAGCTTAGCAAAAATGATATTTGAAAAATATGATATTCCAATATTTATTGATGAAAAACGTGAACTTAGTCAGAATATTATAATTCAATACATATTAGTTATACTAGACATTTTACAAAAAAACTACACTAAAGAAGCAGTAATGCAATATGTTAAAATGGGATTTTTAGATATTGAACAAGAAGATATATTCAAATTTGAAAACTATTGCACTAAATGGGGAATTAAACAAAATAAATTTAAAACTGACTTTATATATGAACTAGAAACAAAAAAAGAAGAAGTAACATATCTAAATGATTTAAGGAAAAAAATAATAGAACCACTTGAAACTTTAAAACAAAATATTAAAAAAGAAAAAACAGTAAAGAAAATGACAGAAAGTTTATATAACTTTCTAGAAGAACAAAAACTTGAAAATAAAATTATCCAAAAAATAAAATGGCTAAAAGAAAATGGAAAGATAGATTTAGCACAAGAATATAAAGAAAGTTATGAAATTATAATCACTTTATTAGACGAAATAGTAGATATATTTGGAAAAGACACAATAACAATACAGCAATATGAAAACTTATTAAAGCAAGGACTAAAAGCAAGTAGTCTTGGAAAAATTCCAGGAACACAAGACCAAGTAATCATGGGTGATGTTGATAGATCAAGAAGCCATAAAATAGAAGTTGTATTTATTATAGGCTTAAATGATGGAATATATCCAAGTGTGAATAAAACAGAAGGATTTTTAGGAGATGAAGAAAGAAAAGAACTAAAAGAAAATGGTATAGAACTTGCAAAAGGAACACTAGAAAATCTATATGATGATAATTTTAATATATATAAGGCATTTACAACAGCAGAAAATGAAATATATTTATCATATAGTGCATCAAATACAGATGGAAGTGCTTTAAGACCATCAATTTATATAAATAGAATAAAAAGGATGTTTCCAAAATTACAAGAACAAAGTGATGTTACTCAAATGACATATGATGTTACTAATCCAAAAGCTACATATGAAGCACTAATATCAAAACTTGCAAAAGCAAATGAAAGCCAAGAACAATTAGAAATTGAGTGGAAGGAAATATATCAATATTTTAAAAATCAAATAGATTGGAAAAACAAATTAGAAAGCGATATACAAGCTATTAGTTATACTAATTTACCTAAAGACATAAAAAAAGAAACAATTCAAAA
>CANRML010000082.1 GCA_947631725.1 uncultured Clostridia bacterium | reverse complement strand
TATCTTTCTTAAGTCATCCTTTTGTGCAAAAATTTCTTTTCCATTTGCCAATTTTAGTCCAATTAAATATTTGTCCTCGTTAAAAATTCCCTTTTCTCCATATGCAATGTTGTTCCAAAAAGTATCTGTTAATATATGTGCATAATATCCTAATACTAATGGATTATCAAACTTATTATTATACTTATTATAAAATCCTTGTATGTCATGTCTTCTTTCTTTATGATTATTTATCTGTACTTCTACTGCAAAATGTGTTTCATTATGTGATATTTTATGAGATACATTTTTTACAACAAAACCATTTAAAATATCTGGCATAATATTTCCTAATAGAAAAGCATTTTTAAATTGAGAAGTTTTATTAGAATTTTTATTTATTTTTGTAGCAATAGCTAAATGAATAGCCCAAGCTGGCATTTGCTTCACTCCTTCGTTTTTTTTATATAATATATCAAATTTATTAAATTGTAAAGTTATTTTTCTTCAAAATTCACATATATTTTAGTAATATATTTTAAGGAGGATCTTATGAAATTAAAAAAATATATTTCAATATTACTAATTTTTATTTTGTTTTTTGTTTTTTTCTTTCCTTTATATAGCTCTGCAATAGATGATAGTTCATATATTTGGTCTTTTGAAGCTGAAGGCGAAACAGTTTCTGTAAATAGTGATGTTGCAACTGAAAAAACAAATGAAAATAGTTTGAGTCTAGAAAGTGGCTCTGCAATTTTAATTGAACAACATACTGGTCAAGTTTTATATAGCCATAATCCGCATGAAAAGTTACGTCCAGCCTCTGTTACAAAAGTTATGAGTATTTTATTGATTATGGAGGCTCTTTCTAATAATCAAATCAGTTTGACTGATAATGTACCATGCTCAGAAAATGCTGCTTCTATGGGTGGTTCACAAATTTGGCTTGATCCAAGAGAAACTCTAACAGTAGATGAAATGTTAAAAGCAATTTGTGTTAATTCTGCAAATGATTGTGTTGTTGCAATGGCAGAATTCATTGCAGGTAGTCAAGAATCTTTTGTAGAATTAATGAATAATAAAGCTAAAGAGCTTGGTATGGATGATACTACCTTTAAAAATTGTCATGGTTTAGATGAAGATGGACATTTAACTTCTAGTTATGATATAGCTTTAATGTCTCGAGAATTATTAAATAAATATCCAGAAGTCACAAAATATACAACTATTTGGATGGATACTCTTCGTGATGGAAAGTCTCAACTCTCTAATACAAATAAACTTATAAAAACATATAAAGGTGCAACTGGTTTGAAAACTGGTTCTACTTCTCTTGCTTTATATAATTTATCTGCTAGTGCAACAAGAGATGATTTATCTTTAATTGCTGTTATTATGAAGGCTCCTTCTACAAAAGTTAGATTTAGTGAGGCTCAAAAATTATTAGATTATGGATTTAGTAAATTTTCTTTTAAAAGTTTTGGAAATAAAGGTGATTTAATAAGAACTGTCAATGTAACAAAAGGTATTAAAAATCAAGTCGATGTAGTATTAGAAAATAATAGTGGTGCTTTAATTGAAAAAGGCAAAGATTCAAAAGTTACACAAACAATTACATTACCTGATTCATTTTCAGCTAAAATTACTACTGGTCAAAAACTTGGTGAAGCAACATTTAGTTTAGATGGAAAAGTTCTAGCTACTGTTAATCTAGTTGCAAAAGAAGATGTTGATTCTTTAAATTTGTTTACTCTATCTAAACGTATTATATATAGTTGGGTTGATTTATTGCGAAGTTAATATTTTAAGAATAAGGAGAGTGCCTATTTTACTAGAGCACTCTCCTTATTTTAGATTACTAAATCAAGTAATCTTGGAGAAAAACTAAAATTCATGACTACTGCATGTGGATGAAGGATATGTATCGCATTTGTGGTAATCGCAATATCCTCCGTGATAGTTTGGATCAAAAGACCTGCATGTATCACAAGTATATTTACTATTTCCACCACCTCTGCTGTCTTCGTTTCCACAAGAATTGTTTGGTGATGTGTCGCGTTTGTGATAATCACAATAGCCTCCGTGGTAATTTGGGTCAAATGACCCGCAAGTTAAACATGCCATATTTAGTCCTCCTCTTCTTTTTGAAACAAAGGTTAATGTTTACGTATAATATTATAACACAAATACAAGTATATTTCAAGTAAAGTAATTATGGTAACTTTATTTTAAATGTAAAAGAAACTCCCTAATTAAAGGGAGTATCTTTTTCTATTTTGTTACTTCTACATCTATCTTTAAGTTTTCGCCATTTATGTTTGTATCTGCATATCCTTCTTTTGATGAATCATAGATAATTTCTTTTGCTAATGTTTCATGTTTTATAAAGTCTTCATTTTCTTTTATAAGTTCTTCTAACATACTATTTCCAGAAACATATAATTTAATATTATCTAATACTTCAAAGCCTTTATCTTTTCTCATATTTTGTACCTTTGATAATATTTCACGTATATATCCTTCCTTCTTTAGCTCTGGTGTTATTTTAGTATCTAATACTACACCCATTTCTCCTTCTCCACCAAATGCAAATCCATCTTTTCCATGCATTGTAATTAATAGATTTTCACTATCTAAACCTATTTCAGTTCCATCAATTTCAATATACTCTACTTTTCCTGTTTTTACTTTTGTTGCTAATTGCATTTGATTTTTCTTTGCAATTTCTTCTTTAATTTTTGGAATTAATTTTCCATATTCTTTTCCTAGAACTGGTAAATTAGGTTTAATTTCAAAATTTACATATTCTGCCATATCTGCACCAAATTTTATCTCTTTTACATTTAGTTCCTCTTTTACGATGTCTGCATAATATTCTGGTAAATTTGATATAGAAATTAGCATTTTAGAAAGTGGTTGCCTATTTTTTATATTAGCTGAATTTCTTGCACTTCTTCCTAATTTTACAATCTTGTATGCTAAATCCATTTCTTCTTCTAGTTTAGTATCAATCATTTCTTCATTTACTTCTGGCCATAAGCATAAGTGAACACTTTCAGGTTTGTTACTATCTAATCCTACAACAAGATTTTGATAAATTTCATCTGAGATAAATGGAACAAAAGGTGCAATAATTTTGCTTAGTGTTGTTAAAACTTTATATAAAGTAACATAAGCTCCAATTTTTTCATCATTAATTTCTTGTGACCAAAATCTTTCACGATTTCTACGTACATACCAATTTGATAACTCATCTGTAAAATCTTCTATTTGTAATGCTGCAGCAGTTATGTTATATTCTTCTAATTTGTTGTCTACTTCTTTTACTAGTGTATTTAATTTAGATATAATCCATTTATCCATAATATTAGTTAATTTAAAATCTTGATATTTTAATGGATTAAATTTGTCAATTTCAGCATATAGTACATAAAATGAATATACATTCCACAATGTACTTAAAAATCCTCTTCCGGTTTCTTCTACATTTTCTAATGATAGTCTTGTTGGAAGCCAAGGTGCACTACAAGTATAGAAATGCCAACGTGTTGCATCTGCTCCTACTGTGTCTAGTAATAAAAATGGATCAACACCATTTCCTTTTGATTTTGACATTTTTTGTCCTTTTCCATCTAATACATGTCCTAATACAATACAGTTTTCAAATGGACTTCTTCCAAATAACGCTGTTCCAATTGCTGTTAGAGTATAGAACCATCCTCTTGTTTGATCTACTGCTTCTGAAATAAAGTTTGCTGGAAATTCATTATCAAATATTTCTTTGTTTTCAAATGGATAATGCCATTGTGCAAAAGGCATAGAGCCTGAGTCAAACCAACAGTCAATTACTTCTCTTGCTCTTTTCATTTGCTTACCACATTTTGGACATTTTAATTTAACTTCATCAATATATGGCTTGTGTAGTTCAATATCATCTGGTACATCAATACCTTTTTCTTTTAATTCTTTGATACTTCCTATACACTCTCTATGTCCACAGTTTTCATCCTCACAAGTCCAAATTGGAAGTGGAGTTCCCCAATATCTATCTCTTGAAATTCCCCAATCAATAACATTTTCTAGGAATTTTCCAAATCTTCCTGTTCTTATTGTATCTGGATACCAGTTTACTTTGTTGTTATTGTCTACTAATTCATCTCTTAGTTTGCTCATTGCAACAAACCAACTCTCTTTTGGATAATATAAAAGTGGTGTGTCACATCTCCAACAATGTGGATATGAGTGTAAGTGTTTTTCTTTACTAAATAATTTATTATTATCTTGTAACCATCTACATATATCTTCGCTACAATCTCTTACGAATTTTCCTGCCCATGGTGTAACTTCTTCTACAAATTTTCCTGATTTATCTACTAAGTTTATAAATGCTATTCCATTTTGTTTTGAAACTAAGCTATCATCTTCACCATATGCTGGCGCAATATGGACTATTCCTGTACCATCTTCTAAATTAACATAGTCTCCATGTATTACTATAAATGCTTTTCCTTCCACTTTTGCAAAAGGCATCAATTGTTCATATTCTGTTCCTAATAGTTTTTCTCCTTTAAAAGTTTCTAAAATTTTATATTGTTTATCACTTAAAACTTTCTCAACTAAATCCTTTGCTAAAATATATTTTTCATATTTTGATTCTTCTTGTGTTCCTACATTTACTTCTACTTTACTATATTCATAAGATTTATTTATACACAAAGCTAAATTTGATGGCAAAGTCCAAGGTGTTGTAGTCCAAGCCAATATATATGTGTCTTCTTCATTTTTTACCTTGAATTTTGCAACACAAGTCATATCTTTTACATCTTTATATCCTTGTGCAACTTCATGTGAAGATAAAGCTGTTCCACATCTTGGGCAATATGGCATTACTTTATGTCCTTCATATAATAGCCCCTTTTCCCACATTTGTTTTAATGCCCACCAAACAGATTCAATATATTCATTATGATAAGTTACATATGGATCATCCATATCTACCCAAAATCCTACTTTGTTTGTCATTTCTTCCCAAATAGAAACATATTGAAATACACTGTCTTTACATTGTTTTACAAATTTTTCAACACCATATTCTTCAATTTGCTCTTTTCCAGAAATTCCTAATTTTTTTTCGATTTCAAGTTCTACAGGAAGTCCATGTGTATCCCATCCAGCTTTTCTTATAACTTTATATCCCTTCATTACTTTGTATCTTGGGATAATATCCTTCATAACTCTTGTTTCGATATGTCCAACATGTGGTTTTCCATTTGCAGTTGGTGGTCCATCATAAAATGTGAAATGTCTTTTTCCTTCGTTCATAGCAAAGTTTTTTCTTATAATGTTTTTTTCCTTCCACATCTGAGCTACTTCTCTTTCCATCTCTGCAAAACCATTTTTTAATTCTACTTTTTTGTACATATGTGTATTCCCCCTTATTAAGAAACAAATAAAGCCATTGCATCCTATATTTTAGGACGAAATGGCTTAAAATTCCGCGGTACCACCTAATTTAGTAATTTTTAATTACTCTCTTATTTATCTTTAACGCAGATTTACGTCTAAACTTATTAGGATAAAATCTTTTCAGTTTAGAAACATAAGGTGATAACAAATTATTTTTACTTACCAAATTCTCAGCAAACTTTGGCTCTCTGTTAGATATTATATAACTTG
The DNA here is from genome assembly GCA_947631725.1 of uncultured Clostridia bacterium. Lineage (GTDB taxonomy): Bacteria > Bacillota > Clostridia > TANB77 > CAG-508 > CAG-269. The sequence goes on along the minus strand of CANRML010000082.1, from coordinate 193 downwards.
TGTTGTCCTTATTACGTTTTTATTTTATATTTATATATTATATCACGTTTTTTTTATTTTGCAACATATTTTTGATATTTTTTGTAAATAATAAGTTAAAATTGCAAGTTAAGGAGTTTTTTATGAATCAGATTTTAGCAAATGTAAAAATCGAATTAGAAAAAGAAAAGAAATACTATTTTAAATATTTCTT
>CANRML010000081.1 GCA_947631725.1 uncultured Clostridia bacterium | reverse complement strand
CCTTTTAAACTTTCTATTCCTCTTTCTGCTTGTGATAATCTTTTTTTACCTTCAAATGTAAATGGTTTTGTAACAACACCTATTGTCAAAATTCCCATTTCTTTTGCTGTTGCTGCTACGATTGGTGCTGCTCCTGTTCCTGTTCCACCACCCATTCCGGCAGTAACAAATACCATGTCAGCTCCTCTTAATACTTCAGCTATTTCTGATTTGCTTTCTTCTGCTGATTGTGCTCCTATATCTGGATTAGCTCCAGCTCCTAGTCCTCTTGTGATTTTTTCACCTATTTGAATTTTTGTTCCTGCTTTTGATTGTTGTAATGCTTGTCTATCTGTGTTTACTGAAATGAAATCAACGCCTTTAATCTCAGCTTCAATCATTCTGTTAACAGCATTATTTCCAGCACCACCTACTCCTATTACTTTTATTGTTGCAGTTCCGTCCATCATTGTTATATTGTTGTTATCCTCGTACTCCATCATTTTGTTTTCCTCCCTTTATTATATTAAAATTTAATATCTTTCTTTTTCTTGTAGCTACGCTACTTTTATCATGAGTAAAAAAATTCTTTTACTTTATCAATAATGTTTTTTAATATATTTTCATTTGATTTTGTACTTACATTACTTGTTACTGTTTTAGTAAATGGCCTTGATGCAATATATCTAACAAGTGAATAGCTTGTCCTATATGTTGGTCTAACTGTGCTAATTAATCTTCCTGTTGAAATTTTTACCGGAATATTTAAGGTTATTTTTCCTGCCACATCACTTTTATTTATATTTATAATTCCTTGGCCTGTTAAAATGACATTATTGATTTTAGATTTAATTCCTTGATTTGTAACTTTTTTATTAACTATTGAAAAGATTTCTTCAATTCTTGCTTCTATAATTTCTATAAGTTCTGAGCTTTTAATGATTTTATTTTTGTTATTGTCTTTACATGTATTAAGTATTATATCATTATCATTGTCTATCAGAGATTTTAAAGCAAGTCCATATTGCCTTTTAAGTTTGTCTGCTTCTTCTTCACTAATATTTAATACTAATGCAATATCACTTGTAATATTATCTCCACCTACTGGTATAGAGTCTGTATAAATAAAAGCATCTCCCTCAAAAACTCCTATATCTGTATTTCCTGCTCCTATATCCAGTAGCATAATATTATCATGCATTTCATTTTTATCCAAAATTAAATTTCGTTCTGCTAATGTCGTTGGCACAATTCCATCAATTTCTAAACCTGCTTTTTTAAAAATAGATGTTAATTGTCTAACATAATCTTTTTCTGCTAATATTACTTGTGCATCTATTGTAAAACTACTACTTAAGTTTCCAACTGGGTCTGCTACAATAGTTCCATTTTCTAATGTAATTTTATCTGGTACAATATCTATTAATGTCTTTTGCTCTGGAATTTCAATGTCTTTTACTTGCATGATTGCACTTTGCACATCTTTGACAGATATTCCTGAATACTTATCTTTGACATCCTTTGTTACACTGTTTTGAACAATTGTAACATATTTACCTGGTATAGTTACATATGCAGAATTTATTTCTAAATTTGTTTCTTCTTCAGCATCTTTAATTGTTTTGGATAGACTAAGCGTAACCTCATCTTCATTAATAATTTTACCTTTTTTTAACCCATCACATTTGTAAGAGGTATTACTTATTATTTCAATTTGCCCAAAGTTATTAACTTCTCCTACAACAGTTGCAACCTTGGTTGTGCCAATGTCTACGCCAACTATAATATCACCGATTGCCAAGTTAATTCCTCCAATATTTTGTATTTAATTTATAGAGTATTTATATTACATTTTTTTCAAAAAGTCAATAGGATTTGTTATATTTTTGTAATATTTTTGTAATCTCTCTGTAATATTGTCTTGTATTCTTATTTTTCAACATTTTTAGAGTTTGCTTCTTATTTGAATAAAAAGAAGAATTACTTTTGCAATTCTTCTCATCTTATCTTTTCTCTTGTGTTTTTCTTATATGTTTTTTTCTTCTGTACTATCTATTTCTTCTTTTGGTTCTGGCTTTTGCTTATGAGTTTTTTTAACTTGATTTGTCCACTTTTCAACATAATATCTTCTAATTGTTCCTAAATTCATGAACATCCTCCATACAAATACGACTATTGCTGCTAAATAAATATCTACATTTAATTTTTCTCCTAAAATAGTTAGCAAAATTGCTAAAATAGCATTTCCAAAAAATCCTGATATGAAAATTTTTATATCAAATTTTTTATTTATTACAGAAGCAATACCTCCAAATACAGAATCTAACGCTGCAATAATTGCAATTGCTAAATAGCTAGAATATGTATAAGAAATTGTAGGTGCATTCATCCCTATTATTGCTCCTAATAAACATCCTATGATAATTGCAAAAAAAACCATTTAATTTTCCTCTTTTCTATTTAATATACTTTGCTTTTAATTCTTTATTATAACTTGGTATCTCTATTTTATTGTCTTTTTCTATTTCAACATCATGTCCTAATTTTTTTAGTTTATCTGCTTCCCCGCCATTTCCAAGTAAAGCACTTTCTAAATATGTTTGATTTCCGATTGCTTTTATAACATATGGTGCAAATATTCTTTGTTGATTTACACGAATAATAGTATCTCTTATTAACACAATGTCTGACATATTAACTATTCGTTCATTATTGATGCAAATTGCTTCTGCCCCTGCTTCTTTTAAGCTATTAACAATCATATTTAAGTTATCTGATGTTATTGAAGCTTCTGCCGAATCATTTTCTTTTAATGTAACTACAATGCCTGGTCCTTCTACATCTGTACTTCCTAAAAGAAGATTTACCCCGTGCTAATTCTTTCCATACCAATTCTGCTTTTTCACTATCTGATGCTTCCTTTTCGTTATATTCCTTTAAAGCTTCTGCCTTTTGTTGATATTGTGTTTCTGCTTCTTGATAGTTTTCCTTCCAATTGGCTAATTCCGTTCGTAATTCTTCTTCACGCATTACTTCTAATTCATTTATATCTGCCTGATTTACCATTTTAAATTGCATAAACATAATTGTCGCTAATGCTAAACAGGCTATTCCAATAGTAATTGTTACTGTAATTTTACCCTTCTTCATATTTTTTATTTTCCTTTCTAGTTAATGCTTTTTGCATATTTATAGTTTATGATTCCTGAGTATTTAGGAATTGTCACATTGTTTGATTTTTTGAATTCTGCAGTTAATCCCGCTTCTCTCATTTTTTCTAAATATCCACCCGTTCTGTCTAAATTTACTAAATTTTCTGGCAATCCTATTGCTTTTATAGTAAATGGTGAACCTATTTTTTCTCCATTTACAGTTATAATATTTCCTCCACATTCAATAGCTGTTGTGGATACTATTCTCTGTTCATTTACAGATATTGCTTCTGCTCCAGCATTTTTTAGTTCATTTATAATATAAAATATATCTATATCATGCACAACTAATAATGATGGATCTAAAACTTTACTAGACTCTATTTCGCTATCTGCTAATTTAATGATTGCTCCTGGTCCTGTTACTTCAGTTGTTCCTATTAGTTTATTTCCTTGTTGAATCTGGTTTTTTGCATCTTCCAAATCTGAATTCTGATTTGTTGCTTCTTCTATGTTTTTTTCTAATTCATCATCTATTTTTTCGATTTCTTTTAAAGTATTTTCATATTTTTCTCTGTATTTCAATACTTCTGCTCTTAAATTGTTTTGATCATAGTTTTGTCCTTCAGCTGTACTATATTTCTTTACTGTTTTCATTTGAATAAAGATTCCCATTGTTAATGCCATACACATAATGCACAATACAATACTAATAACTTTTTTATTTGCCATTTTTCTCTCCTTTATACTTTTTGTTTAAAGCGAGGTCTGAAATTATTATTCAAATCTCCGTTTACATAAATTTCCCCTTCTATACCTTTATTATCATTTATTATAGCTTGTATCCATAAGACTTTATTACTTAAATTAGATTTATCTCCTAGATATACTGTTTTCTTTTCTTGCTCAATTCTTATACTATACTCATTTTTATTCTTTATATCAATACTATCAATAGGTTGTTCCATATTGTTATTTTTCCATATAGTCATAAGTTGAATAACAGTTTCTAATTTTTCTAAATCTTCATTTTCTAGTCGGTTTCCTGGTTTGATTTTTTCTTCTTGTGTTGTAATTCCTTGTATTATTGGTAGTTCTAATTTGTTATCTGAAATTTCTAATATATATCCCTGATTATTTATATATGCATATCCATTCATAAATTGAATATTAAAATTTCTTTCTCTCTCTTGTATTTGTATTTGAACAGTACTTGGTAATACTCTTTTTACTGTAACTTTGTCAACATATGGATTTTCCTTTATTTTTTCTTCTATTTGTAAATTTATAAACTTAAATATATTTTGATCTTTAGATAATTGTGATAAACTAATAATTGTATCTGCAGGAACTATTGTATTTCCTACAACCTGTACTTCTTGAATATTAAATATAGGTGATAATAATGCAAATGCTACTCCTCCTGCTAATAATCCTAAAATAGTTGTCCATTTTACAATTCTCATAATACGTTTTTTTCTTTTTTGTTTTAATTTTTCTTGTTGTTCCAACTTTTTTTGAAGCATTTGTCTTTTTCTTTGATTATTTTTATTTGTCATCCCAATTACGGTTTCTGTTTCCAAATCGAATTCTTGTGAGTTTAGTTCTGAATTTTTTTGTTTTTCTTTAATACGTTTTTCTCTATCTTTCATTTTCTTTTTTTGTTGTTTTAATTCATTTTTTTGTCTTTTTTCTAGTGGCTCATCATAATACAAGTTATTCAATTTTTTCACCTCCACCGATATACATTTTTTTCCTCTTTTATTCTACCATAAATAAAAAAAAGACGCAATATAATAATTTAAAAATATCACGTCTTTTTTATATATTTTTCATATTAAATTTGTTACCTCTATATCTCCACCTAGCATTCTAATTTTTCTATCAAGGTTTTCATATCCTCGTAAGATATATTCTATATTTTCGATTACTGTTGTTCCTTTAGCAGATAGTCCTGCTAATACTAATGCTGCTCCTCCACGTAAATCTGTTGCTTTAACAGTTGCTCCATATAGTTTTCTTGTTCCTCTAATGATTGCACTCTTCCCTTCTACTGTTATTTTTGCCCCCATTTTATTTAACTCTTGCACATATTTATATCTATTTTCAAATATGTTTTCTACAATTATAGTTGTTCCTTTTGCTATTGTAAAAGTTGTTGCTATTATGGATTGCATATCTGTTGGGAATCCTGGATATGGCATAGTTTTTATATCAATTGCTTTTAATTTTTTTGGTGCTTGCAAGCTTATTGTTTCTCCTTGTATTTGAATTTGGCAACCTGCTTCTTCTAACTTATTTATTACTGGAGTAATATGCATAGGATTTGTTTTTTCAAGTTTAATCATCCCTCCTGTAATTGCTGCTAAACACAAAAATGTTCCTGTTTCAATTCTATCTGGCATAATATTATAGCTGATTTCCTTTAATTTTTTTACACCTTCTACTTCTATTTTATCTGTTCCTGCACCTTTAACTTTTGCTCCCATTTTATTTAAAAAGTCTTGTAAATCAGTAATTTCTGGTTCTCGTGCTGCATTTGTAATCATAGTTTTACCTTCTGCTAATATACTTGCTAAAATTGCATTTTCTGTTGCTCCCACACTTGGAAAATCTAAGTCTATTTTATTTCCTATGATTTTTTCTGCTGTACAAGTAATACTACCATAGTTCTGATTTATATTAATTCCTAACTTTTCAAATGCCTTTAAATGTAAATCTATTGGTCTTGAACCTATATCACATCCTCCTGTTTGTGATAGTTTGTGG
>CANRML010000080.1 GCA_947631725.1 uncultured Clostridia bacterium | reverse complement strand
GATATCAAGTTTTTATAATTTATATAGAAAAATTAAAGGTTATGAAGGTTTTTATAAGAAAACTTTTGACAAAACCTAATAGATGTTAGGGGGTAATTTTATATGAAAAATGTTTTGAAAAAATTATATAAAATGCTCAGTAAGAAACAAAAAATATCATTTGCAATTATTGTAATTATTATGATTGTATCAGCAGGTTTAACACAAATAACACCTAAAACAATAGGATGGTTGACAGATGATATCTTAACACAAAGTGAAATATCATTTGCTAAGGTTATACCATTTCTAATTTTAATATTAGTTGTAAATGTTGCAAATGAAGTTATAAAAATAGCAAGACGAGTAATGGTAGAAGATACTGCAACAAAAACAGAAAAAGAAGCAAGAGGAAAAGTTATTAAATCTTTACTTATGGCACCATTATCATATTTTAGAGAAAATATGACAGGAAATATACATGGAAAAATGAACAGATGCCTAGAGGGAACTGTAAAGTTAGAAAAGCTATTATTTATGGACTTTGCACCAGCAATATTTAATAGTATAGCTGCAATTATTACCATTTTTATAACATTACCATTTATTTTAGCATTACCAATGATGCTAGTTATTCCAATAGGAATATATATTGTATTTAAACAAATCAGCAGTCAAAAAGGAATAAGAGTAGAACTTTTAGAAAGCAAATCAGAAATGGATGGAACAATTGTCGAATTAATCAATGGAATTGAAGTTATTAGAATTAGTGATAGTGTAAATTTTGAAACAAAAAGATTTGATAATAAATCAGAATTTTTAAGAAAAAAAGAAATGAAACATCATAAAGCAATGGCTTTATATGATTGCCTTAAATTTATAAATCAAGCATTTTTTACAGTATTGATTATTGGAATTTCAACATATCTAGCAACAAAAAATATTATATCAGTTGGTAATGTATTAACAGCATATCTATGCTTTAATCAGTTAATAAAACCACTAGAAGAATTACATAGAATTTTTGATGAATTATCAGAATGTACAGTATTAGCAACAGACTTCTTTAAAATGGTGGAAATACCAAATGACTTTTCATATAAAGAATTACCAGAAAAATGTGAAATTATTGAAACAAAACCAATTATCAAAGTAGAAGATTTAATGTTTTACTATAATGAAAATAAAGAAAAAACTATTTTAGACAAGCTTAGCATATCAATAGATAAAGGAACGTTTTTAGGAATAGCTGGACCAAGTGGATGTGGTAAATCTTCACTAATCAAAGCTATTTCAAAACTAGAAAAAGCAGATGGTACAATTATAATAGATAATAAAAATATAAATTCCTTAACAAGAAAAGATATTTCAGAATTAATTGCACTTGTGCCACAAAGCCCATTTTTAATAGCAGGAACAATTTATGAAAATATTTGCTATGGAATTGATAGAGAAGTATCAATAGAGGAAGTTGAAGATGCAGCTAAAAAAGCATATATTTATGATTATATAAATGAATTACCTGATAAATTTAATTCTGTAATATCAGAAGGTGGAAACAATTTATCAGGAGGACAAAGACAAAGAATAGCAATAGCAAGAATATTTTTAAGAAAGCCAAAAATTTTAATTTTAGATGAGGCAACATCTGCATTAGATAATACTTCAGAAAAACATATACAAACAGAAATAGAAAAATTACAAAAGGAAAATGACACAACAATTATATCAATAGCACATAGATTAACAACTTTAAAAAACTGTGATAAAATAATAGTTTTAAATAAAGGAAAAATAGAAGAGAGTGGAAAATATGATGAATTGATCGAAAAAGGCGGAATATTTAGTGACATGTATTATGGAAGATTAAAATAAAATATTAAGAATATCCAATTATTAAGGAGTGAAAAAAATCCAAAAAAATTGGATATTTTTTTTGCAAAAATTTATTACAAAACTTGGAAAAATAATTTTATGAAAAATCGACATAATAATACTATAAAAACAAAAAAAGGAGGAATTTTTAATATGAAGAAAACTATCATATGTATTACAATTTTAACAATATTGTTAATGACTATTTTTACAGGAAGTGTTTATGCAGATACATTAGATGATTTTTCAGTATCAGTAGACAAAAAACTTATACACCCAAATGAACAAGTAATACTTACAGTAGCATTTGGAAAACCATTAGGTAGCTTTACAATAAAAGTAGACTTTGATGATGATATATTTGAGTATGTTTCAACAGAAAATGGAACAGGAAGTGCAGAAGGGGACAAAGTAACAGTAGAATATAGTGAATTAACAACAACTAAAGATGACACTAAAATTACTTTTAAAGCAAAAGAAGGACTAAAAACATCAAATCCAACAAATTTTACAGTAACAGGAACAAATTTAAAATCAGAAAGTGGTACAACAAGTTATGATGATATATCATCAGGAAAAGTAGAAACAGTAACAGTAGAACCAATATATGCAGACTATTCATTGTCTTTAGAACCTAAAACAGATATTATAGAGGGAAAAGAAACAGATTTCATTTTAACATATTCTTCAGCAATGGGACGCCCTTATGCAAAAGCAAGATTAGAAGGTGAAATAAAAAAGGCACCAGATGAAGGAACAGTTAAATTAGAAGGATTTAGCACTCAAGACAATGCAAAATTTGATATTATAGATGACGGATGGGGAAATGCTCAAGGTTATGCAATAGGTGGAGAAGATATATCACAAGAATTAAATTTAAAAGGAATATTTAGTAAAGCAGGAGAATATACAGTAACTTTAAGATTAGTAGATAGAGAAAAATCAGATGAAACAATTGTAGAAAAAGACTTCGATTTCACAGTAAAACCAACAGAAGAAATTGAAGAACAAGAAGAAAAACAAGAAGAAATGCCAGAAGAATTACCAAAAACAGGGAAAAATATTTTTCTAGTAGTAACAATAGCATTTTTAATATCAATTGTAAGTGTTGCATATATAACTAAAAAATATCTATAAAAAATGGTGGAGGCATAATATAAATGCCCCCAATTACATAAGGAGTAAATGATGAAAAGAAAAAAGTTAGCAATATTTTTTAGTATATTGATATGTTGTATATTATTAGTTATAACAGTATGGCTAGGAATTGAAATATATCAAGAAAATAAAATTGCAAACAACAAAACAGATAATCAATATATAGCAGAAAGAACAGAAAAACAAGAAGAAATTGCAAATGAAACTACAAATGAAACTATAAATGAAACTATAAAAGAAACTAAAAAAGATAAAGATGAAAACACTGAAGATAAAAGAAATATTCCTTTAAAATATAAAGGGTATGAAGTAGAGGCAAAACTAGAAATACCAAATATAGGATTAGAAACATATGTAATAAAACCATATTCAAAACAAGCATTAAATGTATCAGTAACAAAATTTTGGGGAGCAGATGCAAATCAAATAGGAAATTTTTGTATAGCAGGACATAATTTTCAAAACAATATAATGTTTCATAACTTAAAAAAATTGAAAATTAAAGATAAGATTTATGTGACAGACAAACAAAACAAAAAGCTAGAATATTTAATCTATGATATTTATAAAGTATTACCTAAAGATACTAGTTGCTTATCACAAAACACTGGTGGAAAAAGAGAAATAACTTTAATTACTTGTACAATGAATTCAGAAAAAAGAATTATTGTGAAAGCAAGTGTATAGTAAATATAAAAAGTGCACATACTAAAATTATAGGAGGTATAATAAAATGGAAGGAAATCAAAAAATACATTGCACAGTAGAATCTTGCAAATTTAATAATGGACAACAAAATATGTGTACATTAAAGGCAATAAAAGTAGCGCCAATGGAAGATTGTGAAACACAAACACCTGATGAATCAATGTGCTCAAGCTATGAGTATCAAAATAATTAAATAAAACAAAACATAAAAGGTCATTTAACAATATTAAAAATATTGATTAATTGACTTTTTTATTACATACAAAAGAGTTCACAAAAAATTCACAAAAAATTTAGCAGAAAGTATTGACAAGTGCTAAAAATGGATATAATATATATAAGAATTAGCAATCAAACAACAAGAGTGCTAAAAGAGGTGATGAAATTGTTAGACCAAAGAAAGAAAAAAGTCTTACAAGCTATCGTAGAAGAATATGTTAATACAGCAGAACCAATTAGCTCAAATCAATTAACACGGAAAAGAAGAACTAAATTATAGTAGTGCAACAATAAGAAATGAAATGGCAGATTTAGAAAAAGCAGGATATCTAGAAAAGACACATACATCAAGTGGAAGAGTACCATCAGAAAAAGGATATCGCTACTATGTAGATGAATTATTACGAGATGATAATATTAGTGTAGAAGAAATTAAATACATTAGTGAAAAATTAGAGACTAAAGTTAATGAAATAGAAGAATTAACTAAACTAACAACAACAACAATTTCAGAAATTACACATTATACAACAGTAGCAATTGGACCAGGCGCAGATACGCAACGAATAGAAGAAATTAAATTTGTTTTATTAGGAAGCCGTATGTTGATGGCAATTATATTAACAAACACAGGACTAGTAAAAGAAACAATTATAAAATTTGACGAAGATATTACAGAAAAGCAAGTTGAAACCATAAATTATATGTTCAATAACAAGTTAAAAGGCCAGCCATTAGAAATTATTGATATACCTCTACAAGATTATTTAATTAATGAAATGAAATACAGTGTGAAAGTAATAAAACCTATTATTGAACAAATAAAAAAAGTTTTGCAAGAAGAAAGACAAATATACTTAGAAGGAGCAAATAAAGCTTTTGACTTACCAGAATTTAATAGTTTAACTGTTGCAAAAAACTTTATAAATATTATTGATGAAAAAGATCTTATGGCAGATATGCTAAATACTGGATTTGCAAAAGACATAAATGTATATATAGGAGACGAAAATGAGAAGGAACAATTAAAAGATTTTAGTATTATTACATTTAAACATAAAGTTGGTAATAAAGATTTAGGCACTATTGGAATTATAGGACCTAAGAGGATGAATTATTCAAAAGTAATATCTGTAATGAAATATATTAGTAAAAAATTAAATGAAAAAGATATGTAGAGAAAGGAGAAAATGATGGCAGAACAAGAAAAAAATGAGAAAGTAAAAGAAAAAGAGGAAAACATAGAAAATGTTGAACCAACACAACAAGAACTAGATGAACTTATGGACAGATACAAAAGGGTATTGGCAGAATTTGAAAACCACAAAAAGAGAAGCCAAAAAGAAAGAGACAATTTATATAACATGATTTTGGCAGATATCATTGGAAATATATTACCTATATTAGACAACCTAGAAAATGCAGTAAAAGTAGAAACAAAAGACGAAGAATTTAAAAAAGGAATTGAATTAGTATTAAAACAATTCCAAGATACACTAAAGGCAAAAGGTGTAGAAGAAATCAAAACAGTAGGAGAAACTTTTGATCCAGAATTACATGAAGCAGTATCAAGTATTCAAGATGAAACAAAGGGAGAAAAGGAAATTGTGCAAGAATATAGAAAAGGCTATAAAATAGGAACAAAGGTGATTAGACACTCTATGGTGGTGGTAGCAAATTAATGGAACAAGAAATAGAAAGAAAGTATGAAATCAAAGAACTACCAAAAGACTTAAAAATAGAGGCAAGTACTAAAATTGATCAGGTCTTTATATATGATGATGGATTTACACTTATTAGATTAAGAAAACAAACTTCAACTTCTGAAAAAGAAGCAAATACAAATTATGTATATACTATAAAAACAAATGGGAATATTAAATCTGATAACAATTATCAAATTTCACAAAAGTATGAAATAGAAAAAAATATAACTAAGGAACAATATGATACATTAAAGAAAAACAAAATCAATAATGAAATACAAAAAACAAGAATAGTTGTACCAATTGATAATTGTTTAAAAGCAGAAATAGATATATA
>CANRML010000079.1 GCA_947631725.1 uncultured Clostridia bacterium | reverse complement strand
CACAAAAAAAGAAAAAAAACAAGTATTTTTAAAAAAATATTCAAAAATCCTTGCAAAATAAGAATAATATGATATAATATAAAAGCTATTAAAGGAAAGGATTGTGAAAAAATGAATTGTAAAGTAGAAAAAACAGAAAATGCAAATGAAGTTAAATTGGAATTAACAGTAGAAGCATCAAGATTTGATGAAGCAATGAAAAAAGTTTATTTTAAAACTGCAAAATATTTCAATATTCCAGGATTTCGTAAAGGAAAGGCACCAATGAATATTGTAGAAAAATATTATGGAAAAGAAATCTTCTATGAAGATACTTTTAATGATTTAGCACCAGAAGTATTAGAAGAAGCTTTAAAAGAAAACGATATTAAAGCAGTTAGTAGACCAGATATTGATGTAAAACAAATTGGAAAGGGACAAGACTTAATTTTTACAGCTATTTTCCAAACAAAACCTGAGGTAAAATTAGGAAAATATAAAGGTATAGAAATTAAAAAAATAGAGTATAATGTAAAAGATGAAGACATTGAACATGAATTAGGACATATGCAAGAACATAACTCTAGACTTATATCTATTGAAGATAGACCAGTTGAAAATGGAGATATTGCAACAATAGATTTCGAAGGATTTGTAGATGGAGTTCCATTTGAAGGTGGAAAAGCAGAAGGACATGAATTAACAATAGGAAGCAAAACTTTTATACCAGGATTTGAAGAACAAATTATTGGGATGAAAATTGATGAAGAAAAAGATATAAAAGTAAAATTCCCAGACGAATATTTTTCAAAAGATTTAGCAGGAAAAGATGCTACATTTAAAGTAAAAGTACATGAAATAAAGAAAAAAGAATTGCCAAAATTAGATGATGAATTCGCAAAAGATGCAAGTGAATTTGATACATTAGAAGAATTGAAAAAAAGCATAAAAGAAAAGCTAGAAGAAGAAAATGCTGAAAAACAAAAATATGAAACAGAAGAAGCAGTTATAAAAGAAGTTTGCAAAAACATTGAAGTAGATATACCATCAGGCATGATAGAAACAGAAGTAGACAACATGGTAAAAGACATTGAACAAAGATTATCATATCAAGGATTAAAATTAGAACAATATCTTCAAATGTTAGGAAAGACAGAGGAAGAATTGAAAAAAGAATATGAACCTCAGGCAACAGAGGCTGTAAAAACAAGACTAATGATAGAAGCAGTTATCAAAAATGAAAGAAATGGCTAAAAATTACGGAAAAGAAAATGATGAAGAATTCTTAAAAAATGAAAATGTTAGAAGCTACATAGAAGAGGGAATTAAATCAGAAAAAGCCGTTAATTTATTAGTAGATAATGCAAAAATAAAATAAAGCAAAAGGCTAGAGAAAGGAGGTTAAATAAATACTTTTATTCTCTAACCTTTTTGCGTAAAATAAGGAGGAAATAGTATGTTAGAAAAAAATAGTTTAGTACCATATGTTATTGAACAAACAAGTAAAGGAGAAAGATCATATGATATTTTCTCAAGATTATTAAAAGACAGAATTATATTTTTAGGAGAAGATGTTAATCCAACAACATCTAGCTTAATAATTGCACAATTATTATTTTTAGAGTCAGAAGATCCAGACAAAGATATAAATTTATATATAAATTCACCAGGTGGCTCAATTACAGATGGGATGGGAATAATTGATACTATGAATTATATCAAATGCCCAGTATCTACTATTTGTATTGGGATGGCAGCAAGTATGGGAGCAGCATTATTATCAGCTGGAGAAAAAGGAAAAAGATTTGCAACTCCAAATGCAGAAATTTTAATTCATCAACCATTAATCGGTGGTGGAGGAATTTCTGGTCAAGCAACAGAAGTTAAAATACATGCAGATCACTTAGTAAGAACAAGAGAAAAATTAAATAGATTCTTAAGTGAAAGAACAGGACAACCAATTGATGTTATCGAAAGAGATACAGAAAGAGATCACTATATGACAGCTCAAGAAGCATTAGAATATGGTTTGATTGATGGAATTATGGATCATAGAATATAAATAAGAAGGAGTTAAAACAATGCCAAAAAATGATATACCAAATCATGTAAGATGTTCATTTTGTGGAAAGGCACAAGATAATGTAAAAAAATTAGTTGCTGGCCCTGGAGTATATATCTGTGATGAGTGTGTAGATTTATGTACTAGCATTATAGAAGCAGAAATGTTTCAAGATGATGAAATAGGATATACATTAACAGAAGAAATACCAAGTCCAAGCGAAATAAAAAAGACACTAGATGATTATGTAATTGGTCAAGAAGATGCAAAAAAGACCTTATCAGTAGCTGTATATAATCATTATAAAAGAATTGCATATGAAGAAGAAACACATCAAAAAGATGATAGTGTAGAAATTCAAAAAAGTAATATTTTATTATTAGGACCAACAGGCTGTGGAAAAACGTTATTAGCAAGAACCTTAGCAAGAATATTAAATGTTCCATTTGCTATTGCAGATGCTACAACATTGACAGAAGCAGGATATGTTGGAGAAGATGTAGAAAATATTTTACTAAAACTAATACAAGCTGCAGATGGAGATGTTCAAAAAGCTGAAAAAGGAATTGTATATATTGATGAAATTGATAAAATTACAAGAAAATCAGAAAATCCATCTATTACGCGTGATGTAAGTGGAGAAGGAGTACAACAAGCATTACTAAAAATTATAGAAGGAACAGTTGCATCTGTACCTCCACAAGGTGGAAGAAAACATCCAAACCAAGAGCTAATCCAAATCAATACTGAAAACATTTTGTTTATTTGTGGAGGAGCTTTTGAAGGATTAGAAAACATTATAAAAGACAGAACAGGTGAAAAACTAATTGGTTTTGGAACAAAAATAGAAAGTAAAAAAGAAATTAATCAATATGAAGTATTTAAAGAATTATTACCACAAGATTTATTAAAGTTTGGTCTAATTCCAGAATTTATTGGAAGATTACCAATTATTGCAACTTTAAAAGACCTAGATAGAGAAGCTTTAATTCAAATTGCAACAGAACCAAAAAATGCGCTTGTAAAACAGTATAAGAAATTACTAGAAATAGATGGAGTAGAGCTAGAATTTTCTAGAGATGCATTAGAGGCAATTGTAGATAAAGCAATTGAAAGAAAAACAGGAGCAAGAGGTTTGCGTTCAATCATTGAAGAAATTATGAGAGACATTATGTTTGATATTCCATCAAATCCAAAAATAGAAAAATGTGTTATTACAAGAGAAACTGTTGTTGGAAACAAACAGCCAGAATTGATTATAAATGAAAATAAGGATATTGAAAAAATAAAAACAAAAAAGAAAAGAGAAATTCCAGAAAATGCAAAAGAAACAGCCTAATCGCTGTTTCTAATATTTTATATAATACAAAATTGAAGGAGTGTAAAATGAAAGTAATATTAGCATCTGCATCACCTAGAAGAAAAGAACTATTACAACTAGTAGTGCCAGAATTTGAAATAATGGTGAGTCAAGAAAAAGAAATCATGAAGGAAGGATTGACACCTGAAAAACAAACTGAAAACTTATCATATATAAAAGCTAAAAACGTTTATGATAGAACAAATGGAGATAGAATAATTATAGGTGCAGACTCAATTGTAGTAAAAAATGGGAAAATATATGGAAAACCAAAAAATGAAGAAAATGCAAAGCAAATGATAAAAGAATTATTAGATGGTGACAGAACACATGAAGTTATAACAGGGTTAACTGTTTTAATTGAGAAGGATGGAAAATATAAAGAATATAAAACACATGACAAGGCTAAAGTATATTTAGAAAATATGACAGATGAAGAAATTAATAATTGGGTTGCAACAGGAAAGGCAATAGATAAAGCAGGAGCATATGGAATACAGACTGAATTTGGCGTATTTGTTAATAAAATAGAAGGAAATTATACAACAGTAGTTGGTTTACCAATACATTTAGTTTATAAATTTATTAAACAATAAAAAATAATTCATATAACTCACCAAATTTTTTATTTAGAATATAAATAAATGAGGTGAAAAAAATGAATTATAAATACTATACTTCAAATCAAAATGGGCAAGATGATTATGGATTAAAATACATAAATGAACAAGGATATGGCTTAATTTGCAAAGACTATAAACTTGAATTTCCTCCACAACATCAAGATACACAACCAGGGATGGAATATTTAATGAAGCCAAGACCAATTTTTAATAATCCATATTATAGAGCATCAGGAAAATTAGTTGGTAAAGTTGCAATTATCACAGGAGGAGATTCTGGAATAGGAAGGGCTGTTGCAGTAGGATTTGCAAAAGAAGGTGCAACAATTGTAATTGCTTACTATAACGAACATAAGGATGCTGAAGAAACAAAAAGCTTTATTGAAAGATTAGGAGGAACTTGTATCTTACTTTCAGGAGATATTAAAGAATCTAGTTTTTGTGATAAAATAGTTGAAGAAACAATGAAACAATTTGGAAAAATTGATATTTTAGTTAATAATGCTGCTGTTCAATATCAACAGAAAAGTTTGCTTGATATTACAGATGATCAGTTTGATTTAACAATGAAAACAAATATATATTCAATGTTTTATTTGACCAAAAGAGCATTAAAACATATGTTACCAGGAACAAGTATTATAAATGTAACATCAATAACAACTTTTAGAGGAGAACCAGAATTAATAGATTATGTTACAACAAAGGGAGCTATTGTAGGCTTTACAAGAGCACTTGCAACAAATTTAGCAGATAAAAATATAAGGGTAAATGCAGTATCTCCAGGTGTATTTTGGACACCATTACAACCAGCATGTTGGGAGGCAGAAAAAATACCTACATTAGGCTCAAATGCTCCAATGGGTAGAGCAGGACATCCATATGAAATAGCACCACTATTTATATACCTAGCAAGTGATGACTCGTCATATGTAACAGGGCAAGTAATGCATATAAATGGTGGAGAATATAAAGGATAAATTTGATAAAATGCCAAAAGGATAAAAAACTTTTGGCGTTTTTTATAAAATTGCACTTAATAACAATATACCTAAATTATCTTGATAAATTTTATCAAATTGTGAAATAGGTAAAGGATTATTACCAATACCTGCCTCAATAGTATACCCTGGCCTGTTATATTCTTGAATAAACCAATCTTTAAAACCTGCAAAACTAGAACTATATGGAGTAGAAGAAAGAATATATCCACTAGCAGATGCTAAATTTTGACCTATTTGATATGAATTTTCTGGGTTATAGCTTTGAAACTGCCAATAAATTTCTTTTCCTTGTGTATGGTAAGCTAATATTAAACGAAAATCATGAGATAATGTAAAATTATATATAGTTAATGCTTCTGGCTCTGTTAATGGACCAAACCCAACAAAATCACGAGGAGAAGGCTTGTTATATCCTTGTGTATATTTAATTTGTTTTGCATTATTCCACCCGTGCAGGAAATTGTAAGTTTAAATCTATACCTGTGGAATTTATTAACTTCCATATAGAAAAATTTATATATTAAAATAAAAATATTTACAGGAGCAAGGTGTTTGATAACATCTTGTTTTTTAATTTGATAAAAAATTATATTTTTTTCAAATATTAGTTGAAATTTCCATAAAAATGTGATATAAAAGTCACAGCTTACATAATTTAAAAGCTTATTTTTAATTATTTATATTTTAATTTTATTTATAGTCTTTTTTATAATTCTATTATGTTTAAATTCTTGAAAAACTCCTCATTTTATGATATTAAATATACGGGTAAACAATAAATGAATAAAAATAAATTAGAAAAAATTGGAATAGTAATTTTTGCTATTGTAATTCTTGTAGTAATGATTATAGGAGTTAAAGAAAATAGTAAAAGTGAAAATATAATAAATGAAATAGAAAATAATAAAATCTCTTATGAAATAGGTAATATTCCGGAGTATAGTGGCGAAATTTATGTTTTAATAAATAATGATATTCCTGAATTTTCATTAGAAGATTTGAATATTGAAGAAGATTATTATTC
>CANRML010000078.1 GCA_947631725.1 uncultured Clostridia bacterium | reverse complement strand
ACAATTTACGCGCTTAAACCTGTTGATATAACTAGGTTTTAAGTGCGTATTTCCATTTTTTTACTACCAAACTCAGGCTATATCACGAAAATTAAAATTTATCAATAGTTTTTTATAAATTTGCACGGACATATTTTTATATATTTTGCATATGTTTTAATAATATATTTTGTATGAAATGAGGCGTTTATATGTTTATTTATAATGTGAAGGTTAATGGTAGTAGGCTATTTAAACTATTCTTTACAGCTATTATTGTGTTAGTTATTTGTATATTATGCTTTGTAACTTTTAGAGTATTTGGAGGTGCATCAAAAGAAGTTACTTCAGCTGATATGAGTTGTATACCTCAAAATTCTATTTCTAATATTTCTTCAAACAATTACACAAATGTTTTAAAAGCTGTACATGACGACATAGATAGTTATGTTGGTGTTAAAATTCATTTTACAGGCTATGTATACAGGTTAACTGATTTTACTGATACACAATTTGTTCTAGCTAGAGATATGGTTATTTCTTCCGATTTTCAAACTGTTGTGGTTGGTTTTCTTTGTGATTGTGACAATGCTAAAAGTTTTAAAGATTCTTCATGGATTGAAATTACAGGAGAAATTACCAAAGGAGATTATCATGGTGATATGCCTATTTTGAAAATCACTGATATTCATGAAGCAAACAAGCCAAATGAAGAATTGGTTTATCCTCCTGATGAAAGTTATATTCCTACTTCTGGATTAGTGTAATTATATCTTCTAAAGAGTTAATCGTAAATTCTTGGCCATATTCTTTTACTTGATTATTCCTATTTATTAAAACAGTATGTATTCCTACTTTTCTTGCGCCTAATACATCTTTTTCTTCATCTCCAATATAAAGCATTTCTTCTGGTTTACATTTAAAGGTTTTGAGCATAAGTTCAAAGCCTTTTGAATTTGGCTTCCTATATCCTACATTTCTTGATGTTAATTTTAAATCTATATATTCCGAAATCTCTTCAATATCTTTTAGAGAAAACTCATCATCCATCCCATATGCTACATCTGTATATACACTTACTTTTATGTTATTATCATTGCAATATTTCAAAGCTTTTTTAGCATCTGGATATGTAGTAACTTCTCTTTGAAAAAAAGTATAAAATTCCTTTTTTGCAGTAAAAATTTTTGATTTTTCTTCTCCCCATTTTTCAAATATTTCTCCAAAAATTTGGTCTGATGTAACCTCTTTTTCTCTTGGATTTATTCTTGTATTATATTTTTGCAAAATACTAATTGCTTGTTCTTGCCTTTCTTCTGTTAACAATATTTTTGTATTATTACACATGTATTTTAATGCATCTTTAAAAGATCCACTCCAATTTAATGGTTTGTTATAGTCTACCAATGTACCTCCAATGTCAAAGCCTACTGCTTTTATATCCATATACATCTCCTCCAATTTTCTTTAGTATACAATATTTATATTTATAAATCAAATTTTTCAAATAGATTTACTTTTTTGACAGAATATGATAGAATTCAGCTATAAATAGATTGGAGGTTTTAAAATGAAAAACAATGAGCTTGTTTTAATACTAGATTTTGGTGGACAATATAATCAACTAATTGCTCGTAGAGTTCGTGAGTGTAATGTTTATTCTGAAGTAGTTCCTTTTGATATTTCTTTAGAAAAAATAAAGGAAAAGAATCCAAAAGGTATAATCTTTACAGGAGGTCCAGCTAGTGTATATGGTGAAGATGCTCCAAAATGTGAAGCAGAAATCTTTTCTTTAGGAATCCCTATATTAGGCATTTGCTATGGGATGCAACTTATGACTCAAGTATTAGGAGGAAATGTCGCTAGACCTGATAAAAGAGAATATGGCACAACTGATGTTCAAATTGATAATACTTCTTTACTATTTCAAGGTTTTGATACAAAAAATGGATTTTTAATGAGCCATACAGATTATGTTGAAAAACTTCCTGAAGGATTTAGAAACATTGGTTATACAGCTTCTTGTCCAAATGCTGCAATAGAAAATGTTGAAAAGCAACTATATGGAATTCAGTTCCATCCAGAGGTTAATAATTCCGTAAATGGAACTTTAGTAATAAAGAATTTCTTATACAATATTTGCCATTGTTCTGGAGATTGGACAATGTCTTCATTTGTAGAAGAAAGTGTAAAAACATTAAAAGAAAAAATCGGAGATAAAAAAGTATTATGTGCTCTATCTGGTGGTGTTGATTCTTCTGTTGCTGCTGTTTTAGTTAGTAAAGCAGTGGGTAAAAATTTAACATGTATCTTTTTAGATCATGGCCTTTTGCGTAAAGACGAAGGTGACGAAGTTGAAACTATCTTCAAAAAACAATTTGATATAAATTTAATAAGAGTAAACTGTCAAGATAGATTTTTGACAAAATTAGCTGGTGTTACAGATCCTGAAGGAAAAAGAAAAATTATAGGTGAAGAATTTATTAGAGTCTTTGAAGAAGAAGCTAAAAAAATTGGTACAGTTGATTTTTTAGTTCAAGGTACTATTTATCCAGATGTTATTGAAAGTGGTTTAGGAAAAAGTTCTGTAATAAAAAGCCATCATAATGTTGGTGGTCTACCTGACTATGTAGATTTCAAAGAAATTGTTGAACCTTTGAGAAATCTGTTTAAAGATGAAGTTAGAAAAACTGGTTTGGAATTAGGAATTCCAGAAAACTTAGTTTTTAGACAACCTTTTCCTGGTCCTGGTCTTGCAATTCGTGTTATTGGTGATATTACAGAAGATAAATTATCTATTTTAAAAGAAGCTGATAGTATATTTAGAGAAGAAATTGCAAATGCTGGATTGCATAAATCTATCAATCAATATTTTGCAGTTTTAACAAATTTAAAATCTGTTGGTGTTATGGGAGATGAAAGAACATATGATTATACAATAGCTTTAAGAGCTGTAGAAACAACAGATTTTATGACAGGTGTTTGGAGTAAAATACCTTATGAGATTTTAGAAAAAGTATCTTCTAGAATTGTAAATGAAGTAAATCACGTTAACCGTGTAGTTTATGATATTACATCAAAGCCACCTGCAACAATTGAGTGGGAATAAAATTTTAAGAGAATTCTTTTACTAGAATTCTCTTATCTTTTATCAAAAATTGTTTTCATTACTCCTCCATCAATCAATGTTGCAAAAATATTTTTTAAAATTATCAATACAATTGGTCCAACTAACATCCCAATAATTCCCATAAATTTAAATCCTGTGTACATAGCAATTAAAGTAAATATTGGATGTACTCCTATGTTTTTACTAACTAATCTAGGCTCTAAAAATTGTCTTACTATAGACATTATTGCAAGTAAAATAATAATTGCTATCCCTAAATTCAAATCTCCATTTATTCCACAAATAATTGCCCATGGAATCATGACTGTTCCAGAGCCTAAAATTGGAAGTGCATCTACAAATCCTATTGCAATTGCAATTAATAAAGGAAATTCAACTGCAAATCCTGCAAATTTTAATATATATAGTCCTATTAGTGATATTATAAATGATACTAATATTAATGTTGCTTCAGCTTTTAAATATCCTCCTAATGTTGTTGTTAAGTCTTTTATATGTTTTCCAACTCTCATTACCCATGTTTTTGGTAAATGATGCTCTATTTGGTCTAAAATGTATATTTTATCGACACAAATAAAATATAGGGCAATTACTGTAATCGAAAAATATATAGCGATATTTGGAATTGAAGTTACAATATCTATTAATCCACTTAAAAAGGCCCTTACCCATTGTGATACTGTTTCTAAAATATCTCCTGTTGAATTCTGTAAAATTGTTTGGATTTCATCTGGCAGTCTTATTTTTCCAAAATCTGCATTTTGAAAAATATTTTGAAATAAACTATATGCTTTTTCTATATATTTGTTTAAATCTTGAAGTAAATTAGATGCCTCAGAAAATAGTGTGAATATTAGCCAAGTTAAAGCTCCTAAAATAATTAATGATACAATTATAAAAATAATAATAGAGCTTATTTTCCTTGTTGCTTTAGTTTTCTTCATAATCCATTTTATAGCTGGCTCCATAATAAGATATATAATGAAAGCAATTAAAAATGGTAAGTAAAATATTGATAGTTTTAATGCAATAATAAGTCCTAACAAAATGAAAACAACATATAAAATTCTTGTTAAAACTCTTGTCCAATATGATATATCTATAATCATATGTTTTCTCCTTTTTCTTAATATATGCAAAAAAGGCAGAAATATCCGCCTTTTTTCTTTATAAATATAATTATTGAGCATTTTGAGCATTTTGATTACAATCACATATATTTCCTAATGTTTGGCATACTTGTTGTGTTCCAATTTGTTGTTCGTTTTGACATAAATTTCCTAATGTTAAAATTCCTATAACATGATTCTGTTCATCACATACTGGTAATCTTCTAATTTGTTGTTGTGACATTTTATTTTGAGCTTGTGACATTTCATCATCTTGATTACATTGACATACATTTGTTGTCATAACTTCACTAATTTGTGTTGTATTTGCATTTTTGTTACAAGCTACTGTTCTTAATAATATATCTCTATCTGTTACAATTCCACATAAGCAATTATTATCATCACATACTGGAACAGAACCTATATGATATTGTTCCATAAGTTTTGCAACCTCTGTAACTGTAGCTTGAGGTTTAACACAACATACGTTATCACACATACACTCTTTTACTTTCATTTACATCATTCCTTTCAAAAAATCTCATTTTTATTTTAATCAATTTTTTGAAATTTATGTTGTATTTTATTTTGTAAAATTGGAAATTTTTAGCAATTTTGTTGATTTTTGTCTATATTTATGGTATACTATTTATGTCATACTTTGTATGATTAGTGTGTGCGTTGCACACACTAGATGGGAGAGGCTGTGCTATAGCTAGTCTATAGTATGGTCTCTTTCTTATTCATATAAATTTTGATAAAAATCATTTCTTGACATTATTTGATTTGGCATTGTTGGAAAACCTGGCTTAAATGGTGGCATTGGATTCATTATCGGTGGCTTCATTGGTGGTTTTGAATTTCCTAATATTTCTCTTATGATTAAAATTTTAATTAAGTCTTTTAATGTTAATGTATTTTTATTTCTGTTTTCTTCCCTGTTTTCTGGTCTTGCTTTGCTTGTTGCATTTCTATTTTCTTCATTTTCAAAACTTAAATATATTTCTTCTGCTATCTTTTCTAAGTTTTCCTTCGTTAAGTTTTCCTTCATCTCAGTACATGCTTTTTTTATCATTGGATATATTTTTTTATATATTTCAGGATAATATTTTTCTAATTCAAGATTTTCTTTAATTGTATTATCTGGCATAAAATTATTTTGGCTATATATTGGTTGTTGTGTTGGATATCCTAAAATATTTCTTATGTAGTCTTCATAATTTTCATTATACATATTATAACCCTCCTTGTTGTTATAATATGTATTTTTATTTTAAATTGTCATATGTATTTATATGATTTTTGGCACAAAAATTATTAATCCAATAATTGCTGAAGCAATTGCAGAAACTAATACTGCTCCTGCTGACACATCTTTTGCAATTTTAGCTTTTTCATTTTTTTCCGGCATTGCTATATTTACTGTTGTTTCTATTGCAGTATTTACTAGTTCTAAAGATATGACAAGACCAAATAGCATAATACAAACAATCCACTCTGTTATGCTTATATTAAAGTAAAATCCTGCCAAAATAACTAGTAGCATTATTCCTATGTGAATTTTTAAATTTCTTTCTTCTTTTAATGCTGAGATAATTCCTCTACCTGCATAATAGAAACTATAAATTAAACTTTTTTTCTTCTTCATATTTATTTTATCCTTTCATACTTTATTTGCTTGCATATTTGGTGTCTGTTTTGTCATATTCTAAAGGATCTAATCCTATTCTATCTCTCATATATCCTAGTACAATAGAAGTTAAAGCTACAAATAAAATTCCTATAATTATCATTGCATATTTTATATCTGTAAAATTCAAAATTCCAGATGCTATATAAGTAATAATTGCTCTAAAAATATTGTCAACTATTGTTTGCATAGAATATATTGATGGCAA
>CANRML010000077.1 GCA_947631725.1 uncultured Clostridia bacterium | reverse complement strand
CCTGAGCTAATAGCCCATATGCGTTATTTACAAACGCTTTTATATTTTACTATATTTTCCTTTAGTTGTCAAGAGGTTTTTTTAGATTTTTTTGTTTTTTGTATATTTTTGCTATTATTTGTTTAATTTTTCAATAATTTCGTCTACATCTATTCCATGCACTCCACAAGCTTCTTCTATTGTTTCCATTTGTGATGCTGGACATCCTAAACAGTGCATTCCTGCTTCTAGTAATATTTCTGCTTTTTCTGGTGCCTTTTCTAATAGTTCTCCTATTGTCATATCTTTACTTATTTCCATATATCTTCCTCCTTTCATTTATATATTTTAACATATTTTTCAAAAAAAGTATAGACAAATTGAAAAAATTGTTGTATTATATGCTTAATCTATTGCAATCGCCTTTAAGGGTGGTGATAATATTCAATCTTTAATCAATTTATTTTTCTTTTCTTTTATGATTTACTTTTTTATTACATTATATTCATTATATCTTTTTTTCGATATAAAAATTTTCCATAATAAACAAGGTGCAAAATTGCATATTAAGCAAAGTAATTTTTCTTAATGGAGGTGTTATTCATTTTTAAATATAAATTTTCTCTTTTTATGTCTGTTTTTATATTTTTTCTTTTACAAATTGTTACCTTTTCTACTTTTTATCCTCTTTATATAGCTAAAGAAGTTATTATCACATATGGTTTTCATCCATTTGATATTTGCACAGAACAACCTTTTTTATGGGATATTTTAAAAAAAATTTATATTATTGTTTTTCTTTTTTCTGATTTTATTGTTTGTCGTCTTCTTTACCAGCGTTGTTTTATAAAATTGTCTATATTTTTTCAAAGGTTAAAAAGTTCTAAACGTTCTACTCCTGTTACTCAAAAAAATATCAATAATTCTAATTTTTCTCTATTTGTCGGAAATGATTTTTCTAATCCTGATGTTTCTATTTTTGTACCTGAGTCTGGCTTATATCAAAATTTTCTAATTACTGGAACTATTGGCTCTGGAAAAACTTCTTCTGCTATTTATCCTTTCTTAAATCAGTTTCTAAAATATAATTCAGATAATATAAGTTCAAAAATAGGAATGCTTATTCTAGATGTTAAAGGGAATTTTTATAAATATGTATTTGATACAGCCAAAAAATATAATTTATCCAAAGATGTTATTGTTATTTCTCTTTCTAATAATGTTTATTACAACCCTTTGCATAAGCCTAATTTAAAACCTCAAATTTTAGCTAATCGTTTGAAAACAATTTTAACCTTATTCTCTGAAAATAATTCTGAATCTTATTGGCTTGATAAAGCTGAGCAGATTTTGACTGAGTGTATTAAGCTTTGTAGATTATATAATGATGGATATGTTACTTTTTCTGAGATTCATAATCTTGTAACTATTCCTAATTATTATTTGGAAAAAATATCTATTTTAAGAAATTTATTTATTTCTGGAAAATTGTCGCGTTCTGAAGTTTATGATTTAAATGCTAGCTTAAATTTCTTTGAAAAAGAATTTTTTCAATTAGATAGTCGTACAAAAAATATTTTAATTTCTGAAATTACTCGTATGACAAATCCTTTTGTTTCTGATTATGAGGTTTCTAAAACTTTTTGTTCCCCTAAGGAATTTTTGAATTTTAATGGTTTTGAAGAAATAATTGATAAGGGAAAAATTGTTGTTTTAAATATAAATGTTTCTGAGTATTCTGTTCTGTCAAAAATAATTGCTACATATTTAAAGTTAGATTTTCAAACTGAAGTTATGACAAATTTATCTAATTTTAAATCTAAAAAATCACTTTTTATTTGTGATGAATATGATAAGTTTTGTACAAAAACTGATTCTGATTTCTTTTCTATGAGTCGTGAAGCAAAATGTATAAATATTGTTTCTACTCAAAGTTATTCTTCTTTAAAAAATTGTTTAAAAGATGAAGCAAGCGTAAAAGTTATTATTCAAAATTTGGTAAATAAACTTTGGTTTCGTACTGATGATATTTTTACAATAGAAGAAGCTCAAAAACAACTAGGGAAAGAAGATAAGGAGCGTCACTCAAAAAGTATTTCTGAAAATGCCAAAGAAACAAATTATAGTTATATTACAAACAGTTTTAATTCTGAAAATTCTAATATTTCTGAAACTTATAGCACTTTTACTCAAAATGATTTTATTTTTGATACGAAATTTTTTACTCAAGATTTGGAAACTTTTTCTGCTTTAGCTTTTTTGTCTGATGGAAATTCTATTTTTAATCCTAAAAAATTAAAGATGGTCCCTTATTTTAAATAATTATTTTATAATTAAAAGGAGGTATTGTATGAATTTAAAATTTCAAAAAAGATTATTTTATATTTTTTTCATTTTTTTATTAACTATTATTTTTATTTTTAATTTTAAAATCGTTTTTGCAGATTGGGGTGATCCTCAGTTAGTTACAAAAATAAATTCTGCTTTTGAAAAAATTGAAGGCTGGTTATTAACAATTTCTACTCCAGCAGCTGCTGTTGCTGTTGGAACTGGTGTATTTATGAAAAAATTTAGTTTTGGTGATGAGGATAGAATTAGAACAGGTAAAAAATTAATTAAAGGTTCTCTTTTTTCTTATGCTTTTATACTTGCTATTGATTTAATTCTTTCTGCAATTAAATCTTTAATTGGTTAATTTTATATTCTTTGAAAGGAGGATATTTTGGAACAATCAAATATCACACAGGTTATTATTCAAACTATTAATTACATTTTTGAAACTTTAATAAGTTCTATTGATAATAATTTATATGGCGCATTAGATGATATGACTTTTATTAATTCAAATATTTTGCATGATAATTATTTTGAAAAAATTTTTGGTACTTCCACTACAAATGGTATTTTATTGATAGCAAATTCTTTATTTCTAGGAATAATTATTTATTTTTCTATTCGATATTTTTTATCTCATATTACTTACATGCAAATTGATAAGCCATATTCCTTCATTTTAAAATTAGTTATTTATGGCATTTGTATGAATTTTTCTTATTTTATTTTAGAGCAATTTTTGAACTTATTTTCTTATGTTACGGTCGCTCTTCAAGATTTAGGATTAAATTTATTTGGAAAAAATATTTGTTTTTCAGAGCTGATTTCTTTGCTTGATTCAAGTGTTTCAGTTGGTGGAAATAGTTTAAATGTTTTTTCTTTAGATGGTTTATTAAAGGCTTCTTTTTCTATTTCACTTTTAGGATTAGTTTTTTCTTATGCTTTAAGATATATAATGATAAAAATTTTTATTTTATTGGCCCCTTTTGCAATTTTATCTTCTGCTTCTAGTCAATTATCTTGGTTTTTTAAATCTTGGATTAGAAATCTGTTTTCCTTACTATTTATCCAAATAATTGTTGTTTTTATTTTATTAATATTATTTTCTATGGATTATAGTTCTGGAAATTTATTTACTAAATTTATCTATATTGGTGGTATTTATGCTTTACTGCGTGCTAATTCTTTTGTAAGAGAGTTTATTGGTGGCATTTCTACTACTGTTTCACAAAATGTAGGACAATTTATGAGTTTTAATAAATAATAAAAGGAGGGATTTTTATTAAATTTATTTTTCCTAAAAATTTTAATTTCAAAAATAAATTGTTTGGCATAATTGATTATAGTACAATTTTTGTTAATTTAATTTGGTGTGTTTTTATTTTCATTTTAACTAGTATTTTTTGTAATAATTTAATGATAAAATTTTTCTTTATTATTTTATTTTGCTTTCCTTTTTTATTACTTAGTATTTCTGGTTTAAATGGAGAAAATTTTTTATATTTTTTTAAATATATGATTTCTTTTTTATTAAAACAAAAATTATATTTTTATTCTAAAAATAATTTTTAAAAAAATCCTCGGATTTTGTTGAACTTTTTATACAAAGAGGATATAATAAAGCTACAACTTTTAAACGGGTTTAGTTAAAAGCAGGGGGGGATTTTTATGAAGTTAGAGCAAAAAGAAAAGTCTATGTTATTTTCTGAGACTACAATACCTGATATATTTTTTTCAGAATATTTATCTGAAATTCCTGGTGATTATTTAAAAATTTACTTGTATATGGCTTTTTTATCAAAGTACGGAAAAGATGTGAAAATAAATGATTTGTCAAAAAAATTAGGATTACCTATAAAGACAATTACAGAAGGTATTTCTCATTTAGAAAATTTAGGATTAATTTTAAAAAAGACAAATGGTTTTATTATAATGGATTTACAAGAAATATTTTTAAATAATTTATATACCCCAAATTTAACACCTTCTAAAGAAAAACTTGAAGAATCTGCAAAAAATCAGTCTAGAATTAAAGCTATTGATCATATTAACAATATGTATTTTCAAGGAATTATGGGACCTTCATGGTTTAATGATATTGATTTATGGTTTAAAAAATATAACTTTGATGAACAAGTAATGATAGCTCTTTTTGATTATTGCTATAATCGCTCTGCTCTACATAAAAATTATGTACAAACTGTTGCAGAAGCTTGGGGAGCAGATAAGATAAAGACTTGGAACGATTTAGAACTTTATGAACAAAAGCGCGAAAAATTGCAGTCTATAAAACGTGCTATTGCTAAAAAATTAGGAAAACGTTCTGGTCTAAATCAATATGAAGAAGGCTATATTGAAAACTGGGTACTAGATTTTGGTTATGATATGAAAATTATTGATATTGCTTTGAAAAAAACTACTTCAAAACAAAATCCAACTTTTGATTATTTTCATCATTTAATATCTGACTGGCATGATAAAAATTTAAAAACACCTGCTGAAGTAGAGGCATATATTGAGCAAAGGAAAAAGCAGTCCAAAGATATTAAAGATCTAAAAGCTAGTGTTTCAAAAGCCAATCATACACAGCGTCAATATGATAACTTGGATTTTTTGTATGCAAATGTAGATATTAAAGGAGAATCAGATGGCAAATGATATTTTAAAATCTCTTTTGAGAGAATATGAACAAAAGAAAATTCACGCAGAACTAGATTTAGAAGATAGGAAACAAAAGATTTATGCACTTTTTCCTAGACTACTCGAAATTGATAATGAACTTAGTTCTTTGGGAATTAGTTCTGCAAAAGCTATTTTAAATAATCCACAAGTTTCTTCAGAATATTGTCAAAAATTAAATCTTAAAATAGCTGAATTGAAAAATGAGAAAAAAAATATTTTATTAAAAAATGGATATTCGGCGGATTTCTTTACTCCTTCTTATGGATGTCAAAATTGTAAAGACACTGGATATATTATGGATAATAATTTTAATACTTCTATGTGTTCTTGCCTTAAGCAAAAATTATTAGATATTTCTTTTAATAAATCTAATATGTATGGTCTTAAAAAAGAAAATTTTGATAATTTTAATGAAAATTATTTTTCTGATGAAGTTGATTTATCAAAATATAAATTTAATATTTCTCCAAGAAAAAATATTTTAAATATTAAAAATCAATGTATGAATTTTATTAAAAATTTTGATAGTATAGATAGTAAAAATTTATTATTTACAGGTGCTACTGGTTTGCGGTAAGACTTTTATGTCAAATTGCATTGCTTCTGAATTGTTAAAAAATGGAAAAACCGTTCTTTATCAAACTGCTCCTGTATTGCTTGAAGCCGTAATTGATTGCAAGCTTAATAGAAATTCAAATTATCCTGATAATTTTATTCAATCTGTTTTAGAAACTGATTTGTTGATTATTGATGATTTAGGAACTGAAATTATGAATTCTATGAAGTTGAGTGAATTATTTACAATTATTAATACTCGTATTTTAAATTTGAATAATCATGTTACAAAGACAATTATTTCTACTAATTTAGATATGAAAAATATTTTTGATATTTATCAAGATAGAATTGGATCTCGTATCGCTGGTTATTATGATATTTATTATTTTTTCGGAGAAGATTTACGTTTAATAAGAAAAAAATAGAGGCATTTGTGCGAGGCTGCTGAAAAAGTAGCACAAAAAAATAGTGAATTGGAAAATAATTTTTCTAATTTGCTATTTTTTATATCAAATTTATAAAAGACCACAAAGGTATTGGATATTTCTATCCATTATTTTTAGCTTTTTCTTC
>CANRML010000076.1 GCA_947631725.1 uncultured Clostridia bacterium | reverse complement strand
ATTTATACACCATATTTTACAATAAATTTATCAAAGAGTATTGTAAGTAAAAATAATAAAGAAATCGAATTAACTAAAAATGAACTTAAAATTTTAACATATTTGACAGAACAAAAAAACAAAATTGTTCCAAGAGAAGAAATAATTGAATATTTATGGGAAAGTGAGAGCTTTATAGATGACAATACTTTAACAGTAAATATAACAAGACTAAGAAACAAACTAGAAGAATTAAACTTAAAAGAATTACTTGAAACTAAAAGAGGACAAGGCTATATACTTAGGATAGGAGAAAATGATGAAATTTAGTAGTTTTATAAAAGACAAGATATTACAAATAAGCTTAATTATTTTTGGAATTATTACTATAGAAATATTTTTGATTGCATATTTAGATAATAACTTTATTAAAATATATATTCCAATATGTATATTAGGTTTATACTTTATTTCCATTGTTATTGAATATATAACTAAAAACAAATATTATAAGACTATTTATAACTTATTAGATGAATTGGAGGATAAGTATTTAATTGCAGAAATAATTAAAAATCCTAACTTTATAGAAGGAAAAAAACTAAAGGAGATATTGGAAGAAATAGATAAATCCATGATAGAAAATGTGAATAAATATAAATATTTACAAGATGATTATAAAGAATATATAGAAATGTGGATTCATGAAATAAAAACACCAATTACTACAAGTAAAATGATAATTGAAAATAATAAAAACACAGTAACTAAAAGCATAGATGAAGAATTAGATAAAGTAGAAAATTATATTGAACAAGCATTGTATTATGCAAGAAGTAATACAGTTGAAAAAGATTATTATATTAAGAAAAGCAATTTAAAAGATATTGTAAATGAGTGTATCAAAAAGAACAAAACAGTGCTAATCAATGAAAAAGTATCAATAAATACATATGATTTAGAATTACCTGTAAATACTGATAGCAAATGGGTTATTTTTATATTAAATCAAATCATACAAAATAGTGTTAAATACAGAAAAAGAAGCGGAACACCACAAATTACAATATTTGCAAAGAAATTCAAGGAAAATATTATATTATACATAAAAGATAATGGATTAGGAATAAAAAATGGTGAAATATCAAGAGTATTTGAAAAAGGTTTTACTGGTACAAATGGTAGAACCTTAGATAAAAGATCTACTGGTATAGGCTTATATTTATGCAAAAAATTATGTGATAAATTAGGAATATCAATAGAATTAGAATCAACTCAAAATGAAGGAACAGAAGTAAAACTAATATTTCCTAATAGTAGTTACATGCAAATGTAAAACCTTTCAAAAATGTAAGCTTTTTGTAAGATAAATCGATGGCAACTATTTTCCAAAGACTATATAATTACATCAGTCATAAACTTTGAAAGGAGTTATATTATGGAAAATATATTAGAAGTAAAAAATGCAGAGAAATACTATGGAAACAAAACAAATTTAACAAAGGCAATAAATAATATTAGTTTTACTGTAGTAAAAGGAGAATTTCTAGGAATTATGGGAGCTTCTGGCTCTGGAAAAACTACATTATTAAATTGTATTTCTACAATAGATAAAGTGACTTCAGGACATATAATTGTAGATGGAGAGGATATTACAAAACTCAAAGGAAACAAGTTAAATAAATTTAGAAGAGAAAAATTAGGATTTATATTCCAAGATTTTAATTTACTAGATACATTAACTTGCTATGAAAATATTGCAATAGCTTTAACAGTTCAAAAAGTTAATACTAAAGAAATTGATAAAAGAGTAAACCTAATTGCAGAAAAGTTAGAGATAAAAGACATATTAAAAAAATATCCATATCAAGTATCAGGAGGGCAAAAGCAAAGAGTAGCATCTGCAAGAGCAATTATTACAAACCCAAAACTTGTACTTGCAGATGAACCAACAGGAGCATTAGATTCAAAGTCAGCAAGGCAACTATTAGAAAATTTTGAATATTTAAACAAAAAATTGAAGGCAACAATTTTAATGGTAACACATGATGCTTTTACTGCATCATATGCTAACAGAATTTTGTTTATAAAAGATGGAAAAATTTTTAATGAGTTAATAAAAGGAAATGACGCAAGAAAACAATTCTTTGAAAAGATAATTGAGGTACAAACACTTCTTGGAGGTGACTTAAATAATGTTATTTAAATTATCAATCCAAAATATTAAAAAAAGTATAAAAGATTATGTGATTTATTTCTTGACATTAGTACTAGGTGTAGCAATTTTCTATATGTTCAATTCTTTAGATAGTCAACAAGCAATACTAGAGGTTTCTCAATCCAAAAGAAATATTATAGAGCTAATGATAGGTATGCTTGGATTCGTTTCTGTATTTGTAGCAATAGTATTAGGATTATTAATTGTGTACGCTAATAATTTTTTAATAAATAGAAGAAAAAAAGAATTTGGCATATATATGACACTTGGGATGGGAAAAAGGCAAATATCAAAGATTATCTTATTAGAAACTATATTTGTGGGAATAATATCGCTTGCAGCCGGACTTATAATTGGTGTATTTGCATCACAATTTATGTCTATACTTGTTGCAAAACTCTTTGAGTCTGATATGAGTGAATTTCATTTTATATTCTCAAAAGATGCTTGTATAAAAACTTGTATATATTTTGCAATAATGTATTTGCTAGTTTTGATTTTTAACACAATGACAGTTTCAAGATACAAACTAATTAACTTATTAAATGCAACAAAGAAAAATGAGACAGTAAAAATAAAGAATCCATTTTTAGCTGTCCTAGTATTTATATTTGGTAGCAGTATTCTAAGTTTTGCCTACTGGAAAGTAACAGGAGATGTAAACTCAATGAATACAGCAGAAAAGATTTTACCACCTATTCTTATGGGGATTATTGGAACAGTGTTAATATTTTGGTCATTATCTGGATTTATATTAACTGTAACTCAAAAAATAAAGAAAGTTTATTTAAAAGATACAAATATGTTTGTTTTAAGACAAATAAATAACAAAATTAATACAATGGTTGTAAGTATGAGTGTTATATGTTTAATGTTATTTATGACTATTAGTATATTATCTTCTAGTTTAGCATTAAGAAATACTATGCAAAGAGAATTAAAAGAAATGACACCAGTAGATTTGAACCTATATAAAACAGCTAATTTGTCAGAAAGTTATACTAGATATGGGATAAAACATACAACTACAGAAACACAACGAGAAGATTCAAAACATCCTATTAAAGAAACTTTGATAAATAACGGCTTAGATATAAATGTATTAAAAGACATTGTTGAAATAGAAGTGTATACTACAAATAATTTAACTTGGAAAACATTTTTTGGAGATAAATATTCTGAAATAAAAAAGATGTATCCAGGACTTCAATATGAAAAAGCAGAAGAAATAGTAAAAATATCTGATTATAATAAAATAGCGAAACTATATGGAATAAATGAATATGAATTAAATGAAGATGAATATATTGTTCTTTGTGATTTTGATAGTCAAACAGAGATAAGAAATAAAGTATTAGAAAAAGGACATCCTTTAACTATTGCAGGAAAAGAATATAAACCAAAATATAATAAATGCCAAGAAGGATTTATAATGATGTCAACAAGCCATACAAATTTAGGAATTATTTTAGTACCAGATAATTGTCCATTAACAGAAGAAATGAAAGAAATGTATTTGTTATCAGCGAATTATAATGCAACAACTGATGAAGAAAAACAAGAAATAGAAAAAATATTTACAGGCAGTGAAAGTTCTTCAAATTTTGTAAAAACACTAAATGATAATAGAATAGAAATAGAAGGCTTTACAAAAATCAGCTTAATGGAAGCAAGTATTGGTATAGCAACAATAGTAGTATTTATAGCAATTTATCTAGGAATTATATTCTTAATAGCAAGTAGTGCTATTTTAGCATTAAAACAATTAACAGAAGCAAGTGATAATAAACAAAGATATACTATTTTAAGAAAAATTGGTTGTGATGAAAAAATGATTAATAAAGCATTATTTACACAAATAGGAATTTTCTTTGGTATGCCACTTGTCTTAGCAATTATACATTCTACTTTTGGGATACAATTTGCAATAACAATAATGTCAGGATTAGCATCAAAAGATGATTTACTACCTTCAATAATAGCAACAGTTATAATTATTGGTGTAATATATGGTCTATATTTTCTATCAACATATATAGGAAGTAAAAATATTATAAAAGAAGAATAATTATAACCACTTCAGAAAATGAAGTGGTTATAATTGTGCCATGAAACGGTTATTTGAAATTACCCAAGAAAGATAGTTACATAAAACAAATAAATATTATTGATATAAAATTTATTTTATGCTATTATATATCCAAAAGCAAAAAAAGATAATAATTAGAGGAGAAAATATAATGGTAACTTTTGAAGATTTTATGAAATTAGATATAAGAGTAGGTACAATTATAGATGCAAAAATATTTGAAAAAGCAAAGAAACCAGCATATCAGTTAAAAGTAGATTTAGGAAAAGAAATTGGAATAAAAAAATCCTCTGCACAAATAACTGATATCTATAAGCCAAATGAATTAATAGGTAAACAAGTTTTAGCAGTAGTGAACTTTCCGCCAAGACAAATAGCAGACTTTATGTCAGAAATTTTAGTATTGGGAACTTATAGTAAAGACGGAGTTGTACTAATTACACCAGATAGAGAAGTAGAAAATGGAGATAAATTAGGATAATATTTAATATAAAAATTGTAGAAAGTAGATGGTAAATATGTCTAATATAAATGATTATTTGTTATGGAGAGGAGATATTCCTATAACCTCAAAATTTAAATTTAATGAAATTGATAGTATGATTTTAGCAAGATTTTCGTATTTAGTATTTGAAAAAATAAAAATGGATGAAAAAGAAACCATAAAATCTATTTATAAAAAAATGAAAGATATACCTAATGAAGATTTTCGATATAATGGTGATAAAGAATTAATTACATATTTAGGACAAAGTAACAGATTTAAAAACATGGAAATTACAGATTATGTAAAAACTAACGAAAAGGCAACAGAAAAACAATTTTGTGCTATTACAATTCATATATCAGATAAAGAAATGTACATTTCATATATTGGAACAGATAACACTATATATGGGTGGAAGGAAGATTTCAATATGTCATTTATGGACAATGTACCTTGCCAAATTGAGGGAAAAGAATATGCAGAAAAAATAGCAAAAAAATATCCTAATAAAAATATTAGAATAGGTGGACATTCTAAAGGTGGAAATGTTGCAATTTATTCTGCAATTACTATTCCTAATGAGGTACAAAATAGGATTATAAAAGTATATAACTATGACGGACCTGGATTTAGTAAAAACATTATAGATAAATATGGAAATGATAAAGTTATAGATAAAATCGAGACATATATTCCGCAAGATTCAATAATTGGTAGAATTTTAAATCATAAGGAAAAAATAACAATTTCATTAAGCAATGAAAAAGGAATTTTGCAACATGATATATATTCATGGCAAGTATTAAGAGATGATTTAATAAAATCAAAACAAAATACAGAAGTAAGTGAAAATATTGATAAAACATTAACAGATTGGTTAGAAACGACAAAACCTGAACAAAGAAAAATATTTATTGATACTGTTTTTGAAATATTTTATTCTACAGATGCAAATACATTTGGAGAAATTTCTAGAAATTTTTCAACTAATATACCAAAAATGTTAAAAAAATATGGACAAATTTCAAAAGAGGACAAAAAAGTTATAACAAACATGATTAAGATTATTTTTTCACTATATATAAATATAGTAAAGGAAAAAGAAATAGCTAAAATTGATAGTATAAAAGAAGAATATATAAATGATAAAAAAGCAAAAATAGAAGAATTTGATAAAAAATACTTTAAGCAAAAGAAAGTAAATGCGAAAAAGAGGTGAAATAATTAATGCCAGAACAATTCTCAAGAACAGAATTATTAATAGGAGAAGAAGGAGTACAAAAACTACAAAATGCAAAAGTGGCAATATTTGGAATTGGAGGAGTAGGCTCATATGTTGTTGAAGGATTAGCAAGAGCAGGAATAGGAAACTTCATCCT
>CANRML010000075.1 GCA_947631725.1 uncultured Clostridia bacterium | reverse complement strand
CTATTTTTTTGACCAAAAGTCAAAATTATGTATAGTTATTAACAATTTATTGAAAAAGCAAAAAAACTGTGATATAATACGCAAAGGATGACAAAATCAAAAGGAAGGAATGAAATTAAAAATGTATAGAACAAAAACTTGTGGAGAATTAAATATCAAAAATGTAGGAGAAACAGTAGAATTAGCTGGTTGGATACAAAAAATTAGAAATTTAGGTGGGATGATATTTATAGATTTAAGAGATGAATCTGGTATTACGCAAATTGTTGTAAATGAAGAAAATTTACAAAATAAAGCAAAAGACTTTAAAGCAGAATCATGTATTCATGTAAAAGGAAATGTTGTAGAAAGAACAAGTAAAAATCCTAATATTCCAACAGGAGAGATTGAAGTTATTGCACAAGAATTAGAAGTATTAGGAAAATGTAAAAATGTATTACCATTTGAAGTAAATACAGACCAAGAAGTAAGAGAAGACTTACGCTTAGAATATCGTTTTTTAGATTTAAGAAATACTCAATTACATAATAATATAATATTACGTTCTAAAATTTTAAAAACTTTGAGAGATAAAATGGATGAATTACATTTTACAGAAGTACAAACACCAATCTTAGCTAATTCTTCTCCAGAAGGAGCAAGAGATTATTTAGTTCCAAGTAGATTAAATCCTGGAGAATTTTATGCATTACCACAAGCACCACAACAATTTAAACAATTACTAATGGTAAGTGGATTTAATAAATATTATCAAATAGCTCCTTGCTTTAGGGATGAAGATCCAAGGGCAGATAGAGCACCAGGAGAATTTTATCAATTAGACTTTGAAATGGCATTTAGCACACAAGAAGATGTATTTAAAGTAATAGAAGAGGTAGTACCATATACTTTCAAAAAACATACAAATTGGAAGGTAGATGAAGGACCATTTGTTAGAATTCCATATAAAGAAGCAATGGAGAAATATGGAATAGACAAACCAGATTTAAGAAACCCTCTTATAATTCAAGATGGAACGGAAATCTTTAAAGATACAGAATTTAATGCTTTTAAAGGAAAAACTATAAAAATGATTATTGTACCAGATGGTGCAAAACAAGGAAGAAAGTTCTTTGACAAAATGGGAGAATATGCTAAAACAGATGAAGTAGGAGCAAAAGGACTAGCTTGGGTAAAAATAGAAGAAACAGGAGAATTTACAGGAGGAATTTCAAAATTTATTACAGAAGATAGTAAAAAAATATTGCAAAACAAATATAGAGCTGAGAAAAATTCTAGCATTTTCTTTATTGCTGATGAATTTGAAAAAGCACAGAAAATTGCAGGACTTGTTAGAATTGAATTAGGAAAAAGATTAGACTTAATAGAGAAAAATGTATATAGATTTTGCTTTATTGTAGATTTTCCAATGTATGAATTATCAGATGAAGGTACAATTGATTTTAGCCATAATCCATTTTCTATGCCACAAGGTGGGTTAGATGCACTTGAAAATAAAGAGCCATTAGATATATTAGCATATCAATATGATTTAGTATGTAATGGATATGAAATGGCATCAGGAGCAGTAAGAAACCATGATCCAGAAATTATGGTAAAAGCATTTGAAATAGCAGGATATACAGAGCAAGACGTAAAAGAAAGATTTGGAGCCTTATATAATGCATTTCAATACGGAACACCACCACATGCAGGAGCTGCACCAGGAATTGATAGAATGATTATGCTAATTGCAGATGCACAAAATATTAGGGAAGTTATTGCATTTCCAAAAAATAAAAGAGCAAGAGATTTACTAATGAGAGCACCTTCAAAGGTTATGCCAGAACAATTAAAAGATGTGCATATTAAATTAGATGTTGATGAGAAAAATTCTAACTAGTTTTTTTCTTAGGAAGGAATGTGAATAAATATGGAAAGAGTATTACTAGGAATGAGTGGAGGTGTAGATAGCTCAGTATCTGCAATTTTACTGAAAAAACAAGGATATGAAGTTATTGGATGTACAATGAGACTATGGGATGCAGAATCAGATGGAGCAGATAGTACATGCTGTGGTGTAGATGCAGTTTATGATGCAAAAAGAGTTTGTGATAAATTAGGGATTCCGCATTATACAATTAATTGCAAAGAAGAATTTAAGTGCAAAGTTGTAGACCATTTTATTGAAGAATATACACAAGCAAAAACGCCTAATCCTTGTATAGAATGCAATCAATATTTAAAATTTGGTACGTTTTATCAAAAAGCAAAAGAATTACAATGTCAATATATAGCAACAGGCCATTATGCAAAAACAGGATATTCTGAAAAATATGAACAAATGATATTAAAAAAAGCAGAAGAACAAAAAAAGGACCAGACATATTTTTTATATACTATTCCACAAGACTTAGTTGAAAAAATCCTATTTCCACTTCAAAATTATACTAGTAAGGAAGATACAAGAAAAATTGCTAAGGAAAATGATTTAGATATTGCAGAAAAAAAGGATAGTCAAGAAATATGCTTTATTCCTAATAATTCATATCAAGAATTTCTAAAAAAACATATAGAAGAAAAACCTAAAAAGGGAAATATAGTATTAAAAACAGGTGAAGTTTTAGGAAAACATGAAGGACTAATAAATTATACAGTAGGGCAAAGAAAAGGATTAGGAATATCATATAAAGAACCTTTATATGTGGTAAAAATAGATAAAGAAAAAAATCAAGTTATTGTAGGACCAGAAAAAGAATTATATGAAAAAACGTTATATGCTCAAAATATCCATTGGATTATTCCAACAAAAAAAATTCAAAAAAATGGAGAAATAGAGTGTTATGCAAAAATTCGTTATAGAGCAAAAGAGGCAAAGGCAACAATTTACTTAAAAGATGATAATATACTAAAAGTTGAATTTGAAGAACCACAAAGAGCTATTACTCCAGGACAAGCAGTAGTATTTTATGATGAAGAAGGAATAGTATTAGGTGGGGGAAAAATTATTTAAAGGAAGAACTAGTTAAGGTTCTTCCTTTATTGGTAATATAGTATTTTCTGAAATATATCCATATTCTTTCATTTTTTCTATAACATGCTTTTGTCTTTTTTTAGCTAAATCTGGATTTACATTTGGAGAATATACAGAAGGAGCATTAGGAATACCAGCTAACATTGAGGCTTCACTTAAATCTAAATCTTTAGGATTTTTTCCATAATATCCTTGGCTTGCATCATAAATTCCATAATATCCATCTCCAAAATATGCTGAATTTACATAGATTTCAAAAATTTCATTTTTGGAGTAATTTTTTTCTAAATCAAATGAAGCAAAAATTTCACCAAGTTTTCTTACCCAATTTTGATCTTGGGAAAATACAATATTTTTTGCAACTTGCTGTGTAATTGTACTTCCACCCTCCTGAAGTTCTCCATTTTTTATATTTGTAAAAATAGCTCTTGCAATAGCTATATAATCTACTGGACCATGGTCATAGTAACGATGATCTTCAACAGCAATTACTGCATTACGATATAATTCTGACATGTCATCAAATTTTACAAAATTTTCCTTAGAGGTGACTTCTTTTACTCTATCAAACAAGGGCTTTTCTTTTAAAGCACTTGAGTATGCACTAAAACCAATAAAGAAAATAATGGAAAAAGCAACAAGGAGTAGAATAAATAAAATTAAAATTATTTTTCTAAATAGTTTCATAAATATTCTCTCTTTCCTTTTTATAAAATAATTATACATTAAAAATTGATATTTGCAAATAAAAAATATTGATTTTTAAATTTTTATATAGTAAAATTAAAGAGAAGTAAAAGAAAAAGGAGAAACTAATGAAGAATAATGGAGAAAGAGGAATTACACTTATAGCTCTTGTTGCAACAATTATTGTGATTTTCATAATTGCAGGTATTACTGTAAAAACAGGGGTGGATACAGTAAAATCAGCGCAGTTTATGAGCTTTCAAGCAGAACTAACTATGGTGCAAAGCAAAATAAATGAAATATCAGTAGAATATATTAGAGAAAACAAAACTCTAGGTGTAGAACTTACAACATATGAAGAAATGATATGGGAAGAAAAAGAGCAAGCAGTGTGGAACTCTAAAGAAGTAAATGAAGTGTTAGAGAAAAAAGCAGCAGATAAGAATATTAGTGTAGAAGAACTAAAAAAAGGTTTTCGACTATGCCCAAAAGAATATCTTGCTGATAAATTGGAATTTGATAAGTTAGAAAGAAACTACTTTATCAATTTGGAAGATACGATTGTAATAGCTTTAGAAAAATGTACATATGAAGGTAAAGACTACTATATGCTAGAGCAAATCGAAAGTAGTTTATATAATGTTACATATAATAATCAAATAACTTCAAATGGAACATTTGAAGTAGAAATAAAACCGCTTATATCTGGATATCAAATAACAATTACTCCAAAACATGATAAATATGTATCAAAATGGCAAGTAAAATATAAATTAAAAGATGAAGAAGATTGGAAAACAGAGGAAAATCTTACTTTTGATGTAGATGTTCCTGGAACATATGATATTCAAGTACTTCATAGCCCAGATGTAGACTTAGGAACTCAAACTATAACTATAAAAGCAGGACAAACAGATGAAGATGGATATTATACTCAAAATAGTACGATAAATGGAAGAACACAAAGTACAGCATATAATCCAGTTATTCCAAAAGGATTTAAACCTCTAGAAGATGAAACAACTAGAGGAGCTATATGGGGTAATGGCTTATCAGCTCCTACAAGAGAAGCAGTAAATAGCGGATTAGTTATCGAAAATAGAGATGGTAGTCAATATGTATGGATACCAGTTGATACTGCAGAAATAAAATTAAATAGATATACATTTGATGAAAACGGAAATGTTCAAGTACAAGGAAATGCACCAATAAGTGTTGAAGATAAATTTTTCGAAGAAATGGAAACATCACTATATGGAAATACACCAGCAACTAGTATTAAAAAATTTAAAGAAAGTGTACAAAATAATGGTGGATACTACATTGCTAGGTATGAAGCAAGTAAAAGAGAAGATGGAAAGGCTCTAAGTATTGTATCACAAGGTATATCTACAGAAAGTGAAGATAACGAAATAAATACAAAGATGTTATGGAATAATGTATCTCAAAGTGAAGCATCAAATGCTTGCCAAGAACTATATACTGACATTAAAAGTGATTTAATAAATAGTTATGCATGGGATACAGCAATTGTATTTATTCAAAAATATGATAATGTAGTAAAAAATTATTCAAATAGAAAAGATGGAAATGGAACATTAAAAAATACAGGAGATACTGAAGATATCGGATGTAATATATATAATATGGGAAGCAATTGCTCAGAGTGGACAACAGAATCTGTAAATGATCCAGACACTCAGTCTAGTGTTAGAGGATCAAACTACTTAGAAAATGAAAAGGTTACAAGTAGTAGAGTAAAAACAAATAAAGAAAGTAAAGCATATAATATAGGTTTCCGCTCAATTCTATATTGGTAAACAAATGAAAAAAAGTAGCAAGAACATCTTGCTATTTTTTGTCTTTTCGAGTACAATGAATACATAAAAAGAGAAGGGAATTAAAGCAAATGAAGGAAAAATTTTTAGAATTATTAAAAACAGTAAAAAGAGAAGGTATGGATGAACTTATAGAGTTTTTGGAAAAAACAGACTTCTTTAAAGCGCCTGCAAGTACTAGATTTCATGGAAATTATGAAGGAGGCTTAGTGGAACATAGCTTAAAAGTATATGAAATTTTAAAACATAAAGTACAAACAAATATAGAGCCAATAGATGTACCAGAAGAATCTATAATTATAATTGCATTATTACATGATATTTGTAAAGCAAATTTTTATAAAATTGATTATAGAAATGCAAAAAATGCACTAGGAGTTTGGGAAAAAGTAGCATATTATACAGTAGATGATACAATACCATATGGACATGGAGAAAAGTCAGTAATGATGATTACAGAATATATGAAGCTCACACCAGAAGAAAAATATAGCATTAGATGGCATATGGGATTTACA
This sequence comes from uncultured Clostridia bacterium, assembly GCA_947631725.1. Taxonomy (GTDB): domain Bacteria; phylum Bacillota; class Clostridia; order TANB77; family CAG-508; genus CAG-269. The sequence goes on along the minus strand of CANRML010000075.1, from coordinate 104 downwards.
GAGCCAAAAGAACAATATACAACAGTAGGGTTAGCATATACTAAATATCCATTGGCATTATTGACACATGAAGCAGATTTAGAAGCAACTTATTTTTATAATAT
>CANRML010000074.1 GCA_947631725.1 uncultured Clostridia bacterium | reverse complement strand
GATGGAGAAGTTGATATAAGTAATCTAAAAGATGGAAAACACAAAATTATAGTTAAAGTAATTAATGTAAAAACAAATGAAATAATGGCACAAGATACTAGAGAATTTAATCTTCAAAAATATAAAACTTCAATATGGATAGATTACCCATTTCAAGGTGGAAACTATCGTAATACACTAAACATACATGGATGGGTAATGTCAGAAGAAAGTGATAAAGAAGTACGCTTTTATTTAAATAATAACAACATAACAAGTAGTATAAAAAGATATGCAAGAGGAGATGTAACAGGCTCTGTAAAAGGTTATGGAACACCTCAGCAAAATCCACAAGCAGGTTTTGATGGTACAATAAATATTTCAGGATATTCAATTGGACAATATACATTAAAAGTAGAAGTATATTCAAAAAGAAATGCAGAAGTAATAGGAACTGCATATAAAACTTTTAATTTAAACAGTTATACTTATGTATCTGGAGCATTTGGGATGTCAGGTCTAAAAGAATATGATAGAGCTCAAGGAGGAGACTTAATTTATCATAGAATTGGTGATGGAAAAAATGTTATGTTTGCAGTATTTTCTACACATGGTTTTGAAGATAGTTGGGGCAAAGATGGGCAAGAACTAACATATATTGCAGATCAATTTATATCTCATTTGAAAACATTTCAAGCAAATTATAAAGATATATTAAATAATTGGACAATATATATAATACCAAAATTAAATTATGATGGACAATCATTTGGATGGAGCAATAATGGACCAGGTAGAACAACAATACGTAGTGATGCATCTGGACATAAAGGAATTGACTTAAATCGTTGCTGGTCTGTAAGTTATAAAAGTTATCGTGATGACAGAAACTACAGTGGAACAGCACCTTTCCAAGCTTGTGAGTCTAGATATCTAAGAGAATTTATGTTATCATATAAATCAAAAAATGGAAAAACTATTGTTGTAGATTTACATGGATGGCTAAATGAAACTATTGGAGATAATGAATTAGGATGGTTTTATCGCGATAGATATGGAATCAAACAACATATTGGAACATATGGTGGAGGATATTTAGTAAATTGGGCACGTACAACTTTATCAAATACTAGAAGTGTTTTAGTAGAGCTTCCAATGGTTTCAAATCATAACCAAGTTGTCAATCAAAGTTTTGCAGAAAAATATATTCAAGCAACTACAAATATGCTTAGAAACAACTAATTTGAAAGGAATTATAATATATTATGAAGAAAAATATTAAATATATCATATTTGCTCTAATAATAATTATCATTGTAGCAATTGTTGCTACAGTGATAATTGTAAATCAAAACAAAAAAGAAAACAAAGTTGAAAAAGAAAACAAAAACTATGAAAGCTATGATGGTATAGAAATTGATAAAAATGAAATTTCTTATCAGGAAAATACAACTGTAGATGACTTAAAAAATGAAATAGGAGCAAATGGAGATAATTCTATATATGAAACCCAAACAGAATATGATGGAAGAAAAATATTATCTGTGAAGCCAGATATGCAATTTTGTACTGTATTAACAGGAATTGTGGAGAACAAAAAACCAGAAAATGATTTAAGCCATATAGAAGAAGTGGGAAACTCTTTCTCAGGTAAAAAAGGTATTTGGGTAGCTCAAGATTCTAGGCAAGCATTTTTATCAATTTTAAATCAAACAACAAAAAATAATTATAGTATAAATGATGAAGGATATCTTGAGTGTAGAGTTAGTATTAATGCAAATGAAACAGATAAAAGTATAGAAAGTATCTTATTTAGTAATAAAATGTATATCATATCAATAACAGGTACTTGCTATATCCTTGACGAAGTTTCAGGAGAAGTTACAGAATATCCATTTGAAAAAATGGCACCAGACCAAGCTTGCGAATATTATGAAAGTGGTAATCAAAAAATATTTGTATTAACAACAAATCAAGCAAATATATTATCAGCACAAGAACTTATAAATGCCATTATTTACAATTGACAAAAGATATAAATGTAAGTACAATTAGATTGAAAGGAAAGAATAATAGTGAAATTTTTTAAGATGTTAATGGAAAACAAAAAGCTAATACTGCAATTAGGAAAAAACGACTTTAGAAATCGTTTTGCTAGCACTAGTTTGGGAAGTATATGGGGATTTTTACAGCCATTTATCTTTATGCTAACTTATGTAATTGTTTTTCAATATATACTAAAAACAGGAGCAGCTGGAAATGACCCATTTGTTGTATGGTATATACCTGCAATGGCAATGTGGCTTACATTAAATGATACTATTTTAAAGACAAGTTGTTCAATTAGACAATATGGATACTTAGTAAAAAAAGTAGTATTTCCAATTGATATTATACCAATGATTACAATTGTATCATGTGCAGTAGTTGGACTATTTTTAATCGTAATAGCAGTTATAGTATGCTTATGTTTTGGATATTTACCTAATATATTGATGTTAATATATTTCATAATTGCTGCATATGCATTTATAATAGCTTTTACAAGATTAACATCAGCAATCTGTACTGTTGTTCCAGACTTTGCAGAATTATTAAGTATAGTAATGCAATTAGTATTTTGGTTTACACCAATAATTTGGAATTTAGATATGTTAGGTGGAGGAATTTTGTTAAATATTGCAAAATGCAATCCTTTTACATATTTAGTAACTGGATTAAGACAAGCATTTATTTCAGGAAATATCATAACAGAAGGATATGGAATATATTCACTTGTATTTTGGGGAATAACTATTTTCTTCTTTATATGGGGAAATAGAGTATTTAAAAGAACAAAAAAAGATTTTGCAGATGTCTTATAATTTGAAAGGAATGTAATTATTGTGAAGGAAGAAAATGCTATTGAAATTAAAAATTTAGTAAAAGAATATAAAATGTATGACAGAAAAAAAGATAGGCTATTAGAAGTACTTTTTCCTAAAATGAATAGACATCATGCCTTTAAAGCTGTAAATAATTTATCTTTAGAAGTAAAAAAAGGTGAAATTTTAGGTATTTTAGGAAGAAATGGTGCAGGAAAGTCTACTTTATTAAAAATGGTAACAGGAGTTGTTTGTCCAACAAGTGGAGAAATTGAAGTAAAAGGTAAAATAAGTTCATTACTTGAATTAGGAGCAGCTTTTAATAGTGAACTAACAGGTTATGAAAATATTTATCAACATGGACAAGTAATGGGACTAACAAATGAAGAAATAAAAGAAAAAGAACAAAGCATAATAGAATTTGCTGATATTGGTGAACATTTATATCAACCTGTAAAAACATATTCTTCAGGGATGTTTGCAAGATTAGCATTTGCTTGTGCTATTAATGTAGAACCAGAAGTTTTAATTGTTGATGAAGTTCTTTCTGTTGGAGATATGGCATTTCAAGAAAAATCTATTACAAGGATGAAGGAAATCAGAAATAATGGTACAACCATTTTATTTGTTTCACACTCATTACCTGCAATAAGAAACTTCTGCAGTCGTGCTATTTGGATGAGAGATGGACAAATTGTATTAGATGGTGAAACAAGCTTTGTAACAGAAGAATATAAAACATATATGATAGATAATCCAAGAGAAAAGCAAGTTCAAGAAAAAATACAACTTATGGAACAACAAAAAAAGAAGAAAAAACAAGAAGACAAAACAATAAAAATTTTAAAAGTTGAAACAGATAAAAAAGAGTATAACTTATTTGATGATATAAAAATCACAATAGATGTAGATAATTTAAAGAATATAGATAAATATGGAGCAGGAATTATTATTACAGATACAAAAGGAGAAATGGTAACAGTTATAAACTCAATTAGAATTGATGAATACATTGGAAAAGAAGAAAAACAAGTAACATTTAAAATAAATAGAAACAATTTTGCAGAAGGAACATATTACGTTACAGTATCAATTTGTGATGAAAAAATTATGTTCAGTTACGATAAAATCGATTATGCAACAAGTTTTAAAGTAAAAGTGCCTAAAAATAGTTTTGGTGTACTACACTCAGAAGGTATGAGTAGCTGTGATTATGAAATACTAAAATAACATAAATACAAAAATTCCATAATTAAGAAAGGAATAAGATTATGAAAAAAGTATTAATAACCAATTTCGGAATTGTACAATTTACAGGTTCTGAAATAAATACTTCTACTATAGCAAAAAGGTTAAAAGAAATAGGATATGAAGTGTATTTAGGGGTAATTGAAACAGATTCTCCGCTATATGATGTTGTAAAAGAAAATTTTGACCATGTCATATATTTATTAGAAAATGATTTTGACTTTAGCAAAACAGAATTTGACTTGGTTTGGACACATCACTCATTTTTACTTGATTGGTTGATTTTTGAAAAGGGATTAAAGGCAAAAAAAATAATAACAAGTTCTTTATCACCAAATGAGCCATTTGAATCAGCACCTATTTATGCAAATGAACTTTCTTTAACTATAGCAAACTCACCAGAAACTTATGAGCAATTAACAAAAGTCGAAGATGTAAAAAATGTATATTTATTTGAAAATTATTCATTTTCTTCATATTTTAATAAGAATATAAATATTAAAGAATTAAAAAATATAGCTGTTGTTTCTAATCACATACCTGAAGAAGAAATGCAAGCTATTGAATTATTAAGAGAGAAAAAATATAACGTAGATATTTATGGATTTGCAGGAACTCAAACTCTAATAACAAATGAAATACTAGAAAAATATGATTGCATTGTTACAATTGGTAAAACTGTACAATATGCTATGTCTCTAAAAATACCTGTATATATATATGATATTCATGGAGGAGATGGATATTTAACTATTGAAAATATGGAACAAAATAGAAGCCATAATTTTTCAGGTAGAGGCTTTGACAAAAAAGATGCAAATACTATTGCTAATGAAATTATAGAAAATTTTGAAAAAGAGCTTGAACAACTAGAGGATATAAAACAATATGCACTTTCAAACTTTAATTTTGAACAAAAAATAGATGAAATATTACATAAAGTAGAAGAAATGCCAGAAGTTGATTTAAATGAAATAAGAAATAAATATAATAAGTTAAAAAGAAATATGTTAACATCAAAAAGACTTGCAGAAAGAGAAGACAGGCGAAGAAAAGAAATATTAAATCAGAAAACAATTGAATTTTATCAAATAAAAGAAAAAGAATTAGCAGAAAAGCAAACAGAAATTGATAACAGAGGATATATAATGAATAAGCAAGAAGAAGAAATATCGAAACTGAAGGAAGAAAAAAAGGCTTTAGAATTAGAAGTCAAAGAAATAAAAAATTCTAGAAGTTGGAGATATACACATTTCTTCAGAAAAAAATAAATAAAGAAATGAAGATGGTTATTATGAAAAAGATTAAATATTTATCAATTATTTTTATACTTTTATTACTTTTTATACCAAGTAATGTTAAAACAGCTACAAAGGAAAAAACATATCTTTGGATTGACTATCCAAAAACAGAGCAAATAAAACAAGATACAATGGAAGTAAATGGTTGGGTAATGTCAACATATACTAATAAAACAGTAAAAATATATATAGATGGAAAACAAAGACAAGAAAAGATAGAAACAAGAGCAAGAGGAGATGTACATGCAGTAATAAAAGGATATGGCACAATAAAAGAAAACCCAGAACCAGGATTTAAGTCAATATTAAACTTAAAAGACTTAAATGATGGAGCACATACATTAAAAATCGATGTTGTATCAGATAAAGGAGAAATTCTTGCAACATATAGTAAAAAAATAACATTACAAAAATATAAAACATTATTAAATATTGATTATCCAAAAACAGAGCAAATAAAACAAGATACAATGGAAGTAAATGGTTGGGTAATGTCAACATATGCAAATAAAACAGTAAAGATATATATAGATGGAAAACAAAGACAAGAACAAATGCCAACAAGAGCAAGAGGAGATGTACATGCAGTAATAAAAGGATATGGAACAATAAAAGAAAATCCAGAACCAGGATTTAAGTCAATATTAAACTTACAAGATGTAAAAGATGGAGTACATACATTAAAAATTGATGTTGTATCAGATAAAGGAGAAATTCTAGCAACATATAGTAGAAAAATAACATTGCAAAAATATAAAACATTATTAAATATTGATTATCCAAAAACAGATCAAATAAAACAAGACACAATGGAAGTAAATGGCTGGGTAATGTCAACATATGCAAATAAAACAGTAAAAATATATATAGATGGAAAACAAAGAC
>CANRML010000073.1 GCA_947631725.1 uncultured Clostridia bacterium | reverse complement strand
TTTACCAAAAAAGCTCGTATGTCACATATATCAATGTGATACGAGCTTTAATTTTTCTTCAACTGTCAAACTTAGGAGTATAACACAAAAATGATAAAATTAGCAATAATTTGAAAAGAATTTAAAAATATGATATAATGGTGGTAATTAATAGCGAGGAGGAAATTATGGGGTTTTTTGATAAATTAAAATCTGGATTAAATAAAACAAAGGAATCTTTTAATGACAAGATAAATAATGTATTTAGTAATTTTAGAAAAGTAGATGAAGAATTTTTAGATGAATTAGAGGAAATGTTAATTTTATCTGATATTGGTATAGAAACATCTACAAAAATTATTTCTTCTTTAAGAGAAAAAATGAAAAAAGAAAAAATAGAAGATGCTGAAGAAGTAAAAATGGCATTAAGAGAAGAAATGAAGAAAATACTAGATATTCAAGATAAAGAATTACATTTAAATACTAAGCCTTCTGTTATTTTAGTTATAGGTGTTAATGGAGTTGGAAAAACAACATCTATTGGAAAAATAGCAAATAGGCTTGCAAAAGATGGCAAAAAAGTAGTAGTAGCAGCAGCAGATACATTTCGTGCAGCGGCTGTAGAACAATTAGAAATTTGGGCAAATAGAGCAGGTGCTGGAATTGTTAAAAGAGAAGAAGGAGTTGACCCAGCCTCTGTTGTTTATGATGCTATGAAACAAGCAAAAGAAACTAATGCAGATGTTCTAATTGTAGACACAGCAGGAAGATTGCATAATAAAAAATATTTGATGGATGAATTAAATAAAATTCAAAAAGTTATAAACAAAGAAATGCCGGATGCAGATAAAGAAGTGTTACTTGTTATTGATGGAGCAACAGGACAAAATGCAATAGCACAAGTACAAGCATTTAAAAAGGAAGCTGATATTACAGGTATTGTACTTACAAAATTAGACGGAACAGCAAAAGGTGGAGCAGTTATAGGAATTGTAGAGGAAAACCAAATTCCTATAAAATTTATTGGAATTGGTGAACAAATAGATGATATGGAGATTTTTAATGCAGAGGATTTTGTAAAAGCAATTATATAACTATAATGAAAGGATGTGAACATATTGAATAAAGGTAAATATAAAAAGCAAAGAACAATTTTTGTTGTAATATTCATACTTGTTTTTGCAATACTAAGTGGTATATTTTTAAGAGGAAATTATTTAGAATACAAAGAATTAGGAAATGAATATGTACAAGAATTTTTCTTTAATAGTGAAATTAAATACAGCATAATGCTTATTATATTTTTGCTATTATACACAATATTATATTTTACTAACAGAGGAATAAAAAAAGGATTAAAAGAGTTTTTTGACAAAGAAAAAAAGGAGATGCCTAAATTATTAAATAAATCTATAGCATTAATAATATCTCTTGTAACAAGTATTATAGTATCTAATACATTAACACAAAAAATCCTTTTATACATAAGTCAAGCATCATTTGGAAAAGCAGAGCCAATATTTCATTTAGATATAGGATATTACATTTTTCAAAAACCACTTATTGAAACTTGTATTCAATATGCCTTTTTATTAGTTGTTGGTATAACTATATATATGGGTCTATATTACATTATTGTATTTAATAGATATTTCGATGGAATTGATGGTGAGATGTTAAGAGAAAGCAAATTTATAAAAAAATTATTCCGAAATGTTATTGCTATAGCTGTTTTATTAGGATTAGGAACAATAATAAATACCCAAGATATTTTACTTGGAAATATTATAACAATTGAAAATTCTGCAACAACAAGATTTGATGGTGTAAGTAATAATCTAGAACTAACAGGAGCTAGTTATACAGATGTAACAATTAAAAGATGGGGATATACTATTTTTGCTATTGTAATTATTGTTTCAATTATTATAGCAGTGAAATATTTTAAGAATAAAGACACATCTAAAGTGTTAAAAAGTTTAATTGCAATACCACTATATCTAGTAGGATTATTTATTGTAATGGTAAGCTTTGATTTAATATTTGTAAATGCGAATAAACTTGATAAAGAAAAACAATATATTTCTAATAATATAGAAAGCACAATAAATGCATATGGAATAGATGTAAATGAGAGTAACTTATCTTATTCAGGAACTATAACTGATATTGAAGTAAATCAAAATCAAAATTTAATAAAAAATGTACCTCTAGTGAAGGAAGATGTAGTTTTAACTACTCTAGCAGAAAAACAAACAGGTACAGGATATTATACATATAGAAATGCTAATTTAGAAATGTATAAAATTGGAGGAAATAACAAACTTGTATATGTATCACCACGTGAAATTGTTAATTCAGGCAGGACATATGGCAATAAAACATATGAATATACACATGGAATAGGACAAATTGTAACATCTGCAACAGAAGTAACAGAAAATGGTGAAATCAGTTATTTACAAAAAGAAATAGAGGGCAATGATGATAAACTTGGAACAGAAGAACAAAGAATATATTTTGGATTAGAGACAAATGATCTAGTTGCAACAAATGCTAAAGATAGAAAAGAATATGATTACACAGATGCAACTGGAAAAGAATATAGCTCTAATTATAACGGAAAGGCTGGATTAAAACTAAATTATTTAGACAGACTTATACTTGCAATATCAAAAGGAGATATTAACTTAGCATTTTCAGGAGAAATAACAGAAGAAAGTAAAATACTAGTAAACAGAAATATAATAAAAAGGGCTCAAAAAGCAATGCCATATTTGCTATATGATGAAAAACCATATACTGTCGTAACAGATGATGGAAAAATTGTATGGGTATTAGATGCATATACAATATCTGATAATTATCCATATTCTCAATATACAACAATAGAATATAATAATAAAAAGCAGAAAATTAATTATATAAGAAATTCTGTAAAGGTTTTAATTGATGCATTTGATGGAACAATTACATATTATATAACAGACAAAACAGATCCTATTATTATGGCATATAATACACTATATCAAGGGTTATTTAAAGAAGATATACCACAAGATATTTTAGAACATTTAACATATCCAAAATATTTATATAAAGTTCAAGCTGAGATTATAAAATCATATCATAATACAAAACCAGATATTTTATACAGAGCAGATGATATATGGGATTTTGCTAAATATAACAATTCAAGAATTTCTCAAAGTTCAGGAGGAATTTTAGAACCATATTATACAATGGTAAATGTAGATGATGAAGAAAAAATTGGACTTATTCAAATTTATACACCAAGAGAAAAACAAAATGTAATTTCATATTTAGTTGGAACTTCAGAAAATGGAAAAAATAGCTTACATCTATATAAATTTTTAGAAGACAGCAATGTTGTAGGACCAATGCAATTAGAAGAACAAATAGAACAAGATGAAGCAATATCTAAAGAAATCGAAGCTTTAAATATTACAGGAACTAGAGTTACCAAAAATATGATTGTTTTGCCATTAAAAAATACAATACTATATGTAGAACCAATTTATCAAACTAAATTAAATGAATCTCAAATTCCTTTATTAAAGAAAATTATAGTATCTTCTGGAAATAAGGTAGCAATAGGAGATGATTTAGAAAAAGCTTTATCAAACTTATTATCTACATATGCTGTTGATATTGAAATTGAAAACACAGAAGATATTGAAGGACTTATTGAATCAATTATTAAAGCAAACAATAATCTAATTGAATCTAATAAAAATGACGACTGGGAAATGGTTGGAAAAGACATTAAAAGATTACAAGATTTAATAAAATCACTTGAAACCTTAAAAGCACAAGAAGATAAAAAAGAGGAAAAGGAACAAGGAAAAGAGCAAGAAAGTAATGAGATAGATAACACTATAGAAAACACATCAATAGAAGAAAAATCAAATAGCATGCCATAATTTTAATAAAAGCAATGCATAGCAATATGTATTGTTTTTATATTTCAACAAAATTGACATAATATACTAAAAATGGTATAATATAAATGTAAACTATTAACAAGTTTTCCAAAAAAACAGGAGGGCAAAAATGGATTTGAATGAACGGATGGAAAAACTACTTACCAAGCAAGAGGAAGTAAAAGAAGAAAGAAAAAGGCAGGAGGAAGAAAAAAGAAGGAGAGATGAGGAACAGAGAAAAAAAGAACTTGAGGAGAGAATCAAGCCGTTGGAGGAGCATTTCTTAAACTTGAGTGAAAGAGCAGTAGAAAAAAATTTAATTGTTTGTGGAATAAAATTCGATCAAAGATTATTCTTAACAAACAATTATAATGCAATAACTATTGTTCTTGACAAAGCAGATGAAACAGATCTTCAAAAAATCTTCCAATACGAAGATATACAGGTGAAAAATGAAATTACTGGAATACTTCGTAAGGCTTATAAAGAAGCATCAGATGCATATGATAAATTCACTATGGATATCGATGAGTATTATACCGATAATCCGTTTATCAAATGCGAATTTGCTCAAAACAATGTTCTAATTAGATGGAAAACGATACAGCAAAAGTGAAAATCACAAAAAAGAAAAGGGGCAACATAATTATGTATTGCCCTTTTTCTTTTTAAATATGAATAAAAAAACAATTAAAATCCATCTTAAATATAATGGAGTGGATTTTATGTTTATAAAAAAGGAAAAATATAATTTACTAGAAAAGCAAATTTTGAAATTAAATGATACATTACAAAAAAATAATGTTCAAGAACTTTCATATATATTAGGAAATAAAAAAGAAATAATTAAAAGAAATCTAATTTCTGGTATATTTAGAGGAATTGGCATTGGAATAGGTGTAACAGTTATAACTGCAATTCTTGTTTTTATTATGCAAAGAATAGTTACTTTGAATATACCAGTTATAGGAGAATATATATCAGATATTGTAGAAATTGTTGAAAAAAGCAGATAAAAAAAGAATGCAATTAAGCATCCTTAAAAGTAAATTTCTAATTTATGAAAAATCTTTTTTCCTTTTTTCAATATTGCATAACCATTTGAAAAGTCATTTTCAGAAAGAATATAATTGCAATCTGTTATTTTTTCATCATTGATACTTACTGCATTTTGAGTAATTAAAGTTCTTGCTTGACCTTTTGAAGGAGCAATTCCTGTTAGTACAAGTGCATCAACTAAAGAAATATTTACAGAATCTAATTTTGTTGATGGCATATTTTGAGTAGAGCCTTGACCATTAAATAAAGCATTTGTAGCTTCTTCTGCTTTTTTAGCTTCTTCTTCACCATGTACTAATTTAGTAATTTCAAAAGCAGCGATTTTTTTAGCTTCATTTATTTTCTCATCTTTAAAACTACTAAGGCGTTTTACTTCTTCCATTGGTAAAAATGTTAATAATGATAAAACAGTTTCTACACTTTCATCTTCAATATTTCTCCAATATTGATAAAATTCATAAGGTGAAACACGATTAGCATCTAGCCATAAAGCACCTTTTTCAGTTTTTCCCATTTTTTTGCCTTCTTTTGTTGTAAGCAATTTAAAAGTAAGACCAAAAGAATCATCTTTGCCAATTTTACGAATCAATTCAACACCACCGATAATATTAGACCATTGATCATTACCACCAATTTGTAATTTACATCCATAAGTATTATATAAGTGTAAAAAATCATATGACTGCATTAACATATATCCTAATTCAAAAAATGTTAGCCCAGTTTCTAAACGTTGTTTATAACACTCAGCTGCAAGCATACGATTGATAGAAAACAAACTTCCGATTTCACGCATGAAATCAATATAATTTAAGTCTAAAAGCCAATCAGCATTATTAACAATAATAGCACCATTATTACCTTCAAAAGTTACAAATTTTCCAATTTGCTTTTTTAGACTTTCTACATTTTTATCAATTTCTTCTCTTGATAACATTTTACGCATATCTGTTTTTCCAGAAGGGTCACCAATAGAAGCAGTACCACCACCAACTAAAATAATTGGTTTATGACCGCATTTTTGCATATGACTAGCAACCATTAAAGAAATAAAATGTCCAACATGTAAGCTATCAGCAGTAGGGTCAATACCAACATAAAATGGGATTGATGTACCACTATTAAAAAGCTCCTTCATTTCTTTAGGATGTGTAAGTTGCTCTATATATCCACGCTCTTGTAATACATCTAATGCATTTTCCATTTTTATTCCTTCTTTCTAAACATCAATCTTTCCTGACTTTAATGATATATTTCCTAATTTATCAGAATATTCTCCAATACCTTCATATCCTAAAAAACGATTAATGTTTTTTACAGAAATTCCAGTCTTTCCAGAAATAGTATGTACACCACCATCTAAACCATTTTCTTGAA
>CANRML010000072.1 GCA_947631725.1 uncultured Clostridia bacterium | reverse complement strand
AGAGAGAATAAATATAAACAATTTATTCTCTCTTACAATTATATACTTATTTTACAATATTTTCATATACTTCTTCTGGATTTATATGTTCTCCATTTATTCTGATTTCAAAATGTAAATGTGGTCCTGTTGAATTTCCTGTAGAACCTACTTCTGCTATTATATCTCCTGCTTCAACTGTTTGGCCTTCAGTTACATTTATTTTGTTTGCATGTGCATACCAAGTTTCTACACCATTTCCATGGTCTACCTTAACTATATTTCCATATGAGCCAGAATATTTCGCACATGTAACTGTTCCACTTGCTACTACTTTAATTGGTGTTCCTTTTGTTGTTGCAATATCCAACCCGGTATGATCTGATGAACGAATTCTACTGCTAACACCATATCTTGATGTTATTGTTCCTTGTACTGGAAGTACAGCTAATTTTATTCCATTTATTGTTATTTTTTCTTCTCTTATTTTTTCCTCTTGAATAAGATTTAACTCTTTATATACTTCTTCCTTTGCTGTTTCTAAGGTGTTTTCTGGAAGTTCCATTTCATCCTGAGTTTCAGCTTCTATAATTTCTGCATTTTCACCTTTTTGTTTAATTTCATCTACAATTTCTTGTGCTTTTTCTAATGTATCTACTGAAGATGCTTTTTGTCCATCTACATATATATCAAAATATTTATAAGTAATTATCATATCTTTTTGCATAGCCATTACTATTTCGCCTTCATTTGTTTCTTGGCTTCTTGATACAAGTTTCAATGCATATTCTGGTTCATCTTGAATTTCAACATTGTATACATTTTTTGATTTATAATTTTTAATTTGGGCTACTATTGTGCTTTCAAATTCTTTTTTGCTATTTACATATCCAATTTTAGTTCCATCAAGTTTTACTTCGTAAATTGGTTTATATTTTATTATGGCAATTCCTATAATAATAACTAATGCTACTACCATTAAATTTAAAAATCTAAGGGTTTTTTTTGTGTAAAATTTAATTCTTTGTTTTAAAATAAAATTCACTCTCCTTTTTTAGCACCATCTTTTATTATACTATATATTCTTGCCAATTTCAAATTATGTATACATCATTTGGAAGATTTAACATTTTTTTTAAACTTTTAATTCCTTTTATTTCTATTTTTGTATATTTTTGCTAATTTTTTCTCGCTTTTTCTCGTTTTTTCTCCCTTTTTGTTTATGTATACTACATTAAAAAAGAAGTTTATCACTTAGATAAGCTTCTTCATTTTATACTGTATATGTGAAATACTAATGACTTAATTTATAAAGTGCATATTGATTTAACGATACTCCTTCCTTTTCTGCTTCTACTGACAATTGATAGTGTAATGATTTTGGTATTCTTACTATAAATTTCCCACTAAAGTTTTCGTATCCCACTGGTAATGGAATATCAAATCCTCCTTCTAGTTTTGCTTCTATCCATCCTTCCATTGCTTCTTTTAAATTTTCATATGCTTCCTCAAATGTTTCTCCTGTACTTTGACATCCATCTAGTTCTAAAACATGTGCATAAAAATAAAAACCACTTTCATCATTTATTGGTTTAATTATATAATTATATGGTAATTCCATATAATCTTTTACTGTTTTCATAAAATTTCCTCCCTCTAAAGTGTACTCAAAGAATAGACTTTTTATTCGCCTATTCTTCTTAGTACATCTTTCACATACACAGCTTTCACTGGATTATCTACTTTAATTGTTATGACATCTCCATTTTTATTTATAAAATGTCGATGTGATGTTCCGCTTTGGTGGCTTCATATTATATCCGTTATCTTCTAGTACCTTTGCCAACTCTTGAAATTTAATCCCGTTAGGCTGACGTTTCATCTTAAGTATCAACTTGTCAGTATTGGACATTTTATATTCCTCCTTTATGTCTAAAATATACTGATATAAAGACTTTTTGTTAAAATGTCCTTTCATTTAGTATGATACTATATTTGATACTAATTGTCAATAGTTTTTTTAATTTTTCTTTTTTTAATCGATTTTAAATTTAACTTATACGTTTCATTTTTAATTTTGCGTTTCTTCAAAACTCATAAGTTAAATGATATAGTATGGTAAGAATGGAAGGTGATAAAAATGGCTATTGATTATTCTGTAATTGGTTCAAGAATTAAAGAAGCTAGACTTTCTAAAAATCTAACACAAGAAGAATTAGCTGATAAAATTGATATATCTGTTGCATTTTTAAGTAGAGTTGAAAGAGGAAATTCTCATATTAATTTAAAAAGATTAAATCAGATTTGTGGTTTACTAGATGTTCCTGAAGGATATATTTTAAATGGTGCATCTAATAATTCAGAAAATTATTTAGAACATGAATTTGCTGAACTGCTAAAAAAAGTTTCACCAGAAAAGCAAAAACTAATATATAATGTAGCAAAAGCTATAGCAGAAACACAATGTTAATATTATTTAAAAGCCTGTAAAGGCTTTTTTTGTTGCCTTTTATATTTTATTCTTTTGTCATTATTGTGATAATAATTTATAAACTGGTTAAAATATTAATAACTAAATTTACTATGAAAGGAAAGTGAAAAATATGAAATTTGAAGAGTGGGATGGATTTAAATGTGGAGATTGGCAAACTGAAATCAATGTAAGGGATTTTATTCAGCATAACTACACTCCATATGAAGGAAATAGTGATTTTTTAGAAAAGCCTACTTCAAAAACAGAAGAATTATGGAATAAAGTATTAGATTTATATAAAAAGGAGCATGATGCACCTGGTGGCGTATTAGATATTGATACTAAAACTATATCTACAGTATCTTCACATGATGCTGGATATATTGATAAAGATTTAGAAACAATTGTTGGACTACAAACAGATGCTCCTTTAAAAAGAGCTATTATGCCTTTTGGAGGAATTAGAATTGTTGAAAAATCATGTGAAGCTTATGGAAGAAAAGTTGATGAAGAAGTTGAAAATATCTTCCATAATTATCGTAAAACACATAATGATGGTGTTTTTGATGTATATACACCAGATATTAGAGCTGCACGTTCAAGCCATTTAATTACTGGATTACCTGATGGTTATGGTCGTGGAAGAATTATTGGAGATTATAGAAGAGTTGCTCTTTATGGAGTTGATTGCTTAATTGTAGAAAAGAATAAAGAATTAGAAATTTTAGATGTAGATAATTTTACAGAAGAAGTAATTCGTGAAAGAGAAGAAATTCGTGAGCAGATTAAAGCTTTAAATGCTTTAAAGATAATGGCATCAAAATATGGATTTGACATTTCAAAACCTGCAGCAAATGCTAAAGAAGCTGTTCAATGGCTATATTTTGCTTACTTGGCAGCTATCAAAGACCAAAATGGTGCTGCAATGAGTATTGGTAGAAATTCTACATTTTTAGATATTTACTTTGAAAGAGATTTGCAAAATGGTATTTTAACAGAATCAATGGCACAAGAAATAATGGACCATTTTATTATGAAATTACGTATGGTACGTTTCTTAAGAACTCCTGAATACAATGAATTATTTAGTGGTGACCCTGTTTGGGTAACTGAAAGTATTGGTGGGATGGGTATTGATGGAAGAACTTTGGTTACCAAAAATTCTTATCGTTTACTTCACTCTTTAGAAAATTTAGGTCCTGCCCCTGAACCAAATTTAACAATTTTATGGTCTACAAGACTGCCAGAAAATTTCAAAAAATATGTTGCAGGTTTATCTATAAAGACATCATCTTTGCAATATGAAAATGACGATTTAATGAGAATTACTTTAGGAGACGATTATGGAATTGCTTGTTGTGTCTCACCTATGAAAATTGGAAAACAAATGCAATTTTTTGGTGCAAGAGCAAATCTTGCAAAAACACTTCTTTATGCAATAAATGGCGGAAAAGATGAAATATCAGGAAAGCAAGTAACTCCAAAATATGAGCCAATTTTATCTGAATATTTGGATTATGATGAAGTTATGGAAAAATTTGATCAAATGATGGAATATGTAGCAAAAATATATATTAAAGCATTAAATGCTATTCACTATATGCATGATAAATATTCTTATGAAGCTATTGAAATGGCATTACATGATAAAGATCTTATTCGTACAATGGCATGTGGAATTGCGGGATTATCTGTTGTAGCAGATTCTTTATCAGCAATTAAATATGCAAAAGTAAAAGTAATTCGTAATGAAAACGGTTTAGCTGTTGATTATGAAATAGAAGGAGATTTTCCAAAATACGGAAATGATGATGATAGAGTTGATCAAATTGCAGTAGATATTGTAAAAGCTTTTTTAATTAAGTTACAAAAACATCAAACATACAGAAATTCAAAACACACTTTGTCTATTTTAACTATTACTTCTAATGTTGTATATGGAAAAGCTACTGGTAATACTCCTGATGGAAGAAATTCTGGTGAGCCATTTGGACCAGGTGCTAATCCATTACATGGTAGAGATTCTACTGGTGCTTTAGCTGTCATGAACACAATTGCAAAATTACCTTTTCAAAATGCTGAAGATGGCATATCTTATACTTTTTCTATTACGCCTAATACTCTTGGAAAAACAGATGAACAACGTGTGGAAAATTTAGTTAATATGTTAGATGGATATTTTAAACAAACTGGACATCATATAAATGTCAATGTTTTTGATAGAAAATTATTGGAGGATGCTATGGAACATCCAGAAAAATACCCTCAACTAACTATTAGAGTTTCTGGATATGCAGTTCATTTTACGAAATTAACTAGAGAACAACAATTAGATGTTATTAATCGTACTATCCATGAAAGGATTTAATATGGAAAAAGAAGATTTAAGATATTATGCTAAAGTACATTCTATTGAATCCTTTGGAACAGTAGATGGTCCTGGTATTCGTTTTGTATTATTTTTACAAGGTTGTCATTTACAATGCAAATATTGTCATAACAGAGATACTTGGGATATAAATGGTGGGGATTATAAGTCTTTAGATGAAATCTATAATCAAATTATAAATTATAAAAATTATATTTATCCAAATGGTGGTGTAACTGTTACTGGAGGTGAGCCACTTTTACAAGTACATTTTTTAATATCTTTATTTGAAAAATTAAAAAATGATGGAATTCATACTTGTATTGATACTTCAGGTATGGTATCTATATCAAAAGATATACAAAAATTGCTTTCTTTAACAGATTTAATATTATTAGATATTAAGCATATAGATAATGAAAAATGTAAAGCTTTAGTAGGTGTTGGAAATACTTTAGAATTAAATTTTGCAAGATATTTGAGTGATAATAATATTCCTATGTGGATTAGACAGGTTATAGTTCCTGGATTTACTGATAGTAAAGAAGATTTATTAAAGTTAAAAGAATTTATTTTATCTTTAAAAACTGTTGAAAAAGTAGAGTTATTGCCATATCACAATATGGGAGCATATAAATGGGAAAAACTTGGAGAAACATATTCTCTTGAAAATGTTTCTCCTGCTACTCCTGATGATATTGAAAGGGCAAAGAAAATATTAGAAATTTTTTCATGATTTTTCAATTTATGTTGCAATTTAGGGAAAAAAGTTATATAATGGTAACATAATATTGAAAGGATGTCAAAATTATGAGTTATTCTAATAATATTCAGAATTCAGAAGATAAAATTCAAGCTATTAATTTTGCAATAAAAGAAGGTAGATTTGAAGATGCTTTAGAATTAGGTAATGATCCTTCAGTTAAAGATATTGCTGAAATACAGTCTAAATTATTGTCTATTTATATATTGCAAGAAGATTTTGATACTGCTCTAAAAATAGGTAATAATCCAAAATTTGTAGATGTTCCTTCAATACAATCTAAAATGATTGCTATAGCTATTATTCAAGAAAGATTTGATGATGCAATACGAATTGGAAGTAGAGAAGTTTTTGCTGATAACAAAACTATACAAATGCAAGTAGATAATGCTAAACACTTACACTCAAAGTCAAATTTGTCTTTTGAAGAATTCCTAGACAAAGAACAATTTTTGTCTATGTTAAAGACTAAGTTGTATTATGATAAAATAACATTAGAAGATATAAAATCAATCGAAGATTATCCTCTTTTATCTGAATATCAAAAACAACTTATCTTACTTGCTATTTATGAAAAGCAAAAAGATATTAAAAAACTTTCACAAGTTGTAAAAAGTTATAAAGAAAAATATCCAGATTCAGAGCAAAATAAGGTGTTCAATACTATTCTTGAAAGAGCAAAAAATAAAAAATTTAGAATATTCGATTTTCTATTTTATGATAATTTATTAAATTGGAAGATGGATCCTGAATTGCAAGAACAATATGAAAGTGAAAAAACTGACACAACT
>CANRML010000071.1 GCA_947631725.1 uncultured Clostridia bacterium | reverse complement strand
TTTAGAAACTAAAGACATTAAATAAATAAAAAGCACAAAAGAAATTAGGCATATACAGTATTAATGTATATGCCTAAAAATTTAAAAAAAGGAAATGAAAAAAATGGATTATATACTATATTTAATTATATTTGCAATGGGAATAACATTTGGTAGCTTCTATACTTTAGCAATTTATAGAATACCAAAAACAGAAGACATATTACATACACACTCATATTGTCCAAATTGTCAACACAAGTTAGGATTTTTGGATCTAATTCCTTTATTTAGTTATGCTTTTTTAGGTGGAAAATGTCGTTATTGTAAAGAAAAAATACGCCCAAGATATTTCGTTATTGAGTTTTTATCAGGTTTGTTTTTTATAGTTTTAGCTTATTTATTAAATATTAAGACATATAATTTGACAATTTACAAAGTACTTGATTTTGCATTTATTATACTATATTTTACTTTTGTAATATTAATGGCAGGAATAGATAAAGAATACAGAAAAATACAAAGAGAAGTTACACTTTATGGTATTATAATTGGAATTATGTATATGATATATCTATATGTAATAGATCCTTCTAGTATTTATAGATATGGCATATATGTTATTTTCTATGCAATTTTAGTTATACTAAGTAATATTACCTTAAAAAAATATGCAAAGAATAAATATATATATGGAATATTAATTACTGTAACTACAATGGCAATATTCACAGGATTAAAAGTAACATGTTTAACATCTATTGCAGTTTTACTTGCAATAACAATATATATTTTAATTAAAAAAGTACAAAATATGAAAAAACCAAACAAGGAAAAGAAAACAGAGTATTACAAAAATATACAAATAGGATATATATTAGGAATAGCAAATATTTCATTTTTGATATTTGTCTTATTTCAAAATCAACACCTTATATAATTAATTTTAGAAAGGACAAAATAATGAAAAAAATTTTCCATAATCAAAAAGGAATAACATCAACAGATATAATTTTGGCAGTTATTTTAATTACTATATTTGTTACAATTTTAACTGTTGCATCTGGTGCTTTAAATCGGGGAAAATAGTGAGCTAGAACGTAAGACTGAAGCAATGTATTATGCAATAAATACAATAGAGCTAGCAAAAGGACAAGATTTTGAAGATTTTCCAGAAGCAGGGAATAACAAATTCGAAGGAATAGAAGGACTAGAAGATGGTAATGTAGTAGATGGAAAAGGAAATGCAACACCTTTTTACCGTACAGTTACAGTTAAAGATTATGCAGAAATGGATGGAAATATAGATAAAAAAGCAGAAGTTTTAAAAAGGGTAACAGTTATTATTTCATATAAATACAAAGATGAGAACAAAACCGTAGAACTTTCTACAGTTGTTTCTAGGGAGGTGTAGTATGAGACAAGAAAAAGGAATAACAACAGCCTCAATAATTGTTTATGTCATTGTTATAACTATAGCAGTATCATTACTTAGTGTTGTAACAGGATATTTTAGAAATGTTTTAAGTGAAAATTTAATACAAGATGAAGATTATGAAAAATATCTAACATTTGCAAGCTATTTTGTTCAAGATGTGCAAGAAGAGGGAAACAAGGTAGTTGAAATTGCAAACTTAGGTGACCACAATTATGTGGAAAGATCAATATATTATATAAGATTTTCAAATGATAATGAATATAAGTTTACTGTAAAAGATAGAACACTTTATAGAAATGATAGTTTAATTTGTGATAGAGTGGATTTATGCAGATTTTCTCAAGAAGAAGAAAATGGTAAAACAAAATTAAAAGTAGAATTTTTAGTAGGTAAACTTGATAAGACTGAAGAAAATTGTTTAGTATTTTATATGTAATTTTTGGTAATTGCTAAAAAAGCTACAAAAACTAAGATTAATATTGTATAATAAATAAAGAAGACACAAAAGAAGGGAGTAATAAATAATGGATTTACGTAGAAAACAACCAATAGGTGTAGAATTAGTAAAAAGAGGCATTGTTAAAGAAAGTGATATTGAAAGTGCTTTACAATTTCAAAGACAACACTCTAATATGAAGTTAGGAGACATCTTATATGAATTAGATGTATGTGACCCAACAACATTAATAAATGAAATTGCAGATATAATTGGAGCAAAAGGAATTTTACTTACAAATTCTATGGTTAAAATAAATATGACAGACTATATTCCAAAAGATATTGCTAAAAAGAATAAAGCAGTAGCCTTTGATATACAAAATGGGAGAATAAAAGTATGTTTCCCAAATAATATTGAATCTAGAAAGATGGAAGAAGTTAGAGTTCTAGTTTTGAAAAAAGGACTTATAATGGATACATATGTAACATTTACTCAACAAATAGATAAAATCTTATCTTTACTAGATGGAGCAATGACAGAAGAAATTGATAATTCAGAAGATACATCAACAACACAACTTGTAGATAGTATAATTAGAACTGCAATAGAAAGCAGAGCAAGTGATATACATATTGAGCCAATGCAACATGGAATCAGAGTACGTTATCGTATAGATGGTGAACTATATACAGCAACAACAATAAGACCAGATAAACAACAACAAGTAATAGGAAGATTAAAAGCTATATCAAATATGCATCAAGAAAAACAAGAATCACAAGATGGTAGAATCACATCATATGAAGACTATAACATCCGTGTATCTTCACAACCTAATATATATGGAGAAAAATTTGTGTTAAGATTATTAAAGAAAAACACAGATGTAAGAAGTATATTTGAATTAGGTTATCCAGGAGATGACGAAAATGTACGTAAAAGCTTTAACAAGAAAAACAGTATTACAATAATTGCTGCACCAACAGGTGAAGGTAAAACTACAACATTATACAGTATCATTGATTACTTAAATAGACCAGAAATTAATATTACAACAATAGAAGACCCAGTAGAAATTAGAATTGATGGATTAAATCAAATAGAAATTGGACCAAAGGCAACATTTTCAAATTCACTAAGAACTGTTTTAAGACAAGACCCTGATATTATACTAGTTGGAGAAATTCGTGACTTAGAAACAGCAGAAATAGCTATACAAGCTGGACAAACAGGTCACTATGTATTATCTACAATACATACAATTGATAGTATAGAAGTAATTAACCGTTTAAGAAAAATGGGAGTATCAGATTATGATATAGGAAGTATTTTGGCAACATCAGTTTCAGAGAGATTAATAAGAAAAGGATGTCCAAAATGTAGAAAAGAAAGACCATTTACAGATCAAGAAAAAGAACTTATTACACAAATAATGAATCGTTATGGCGAAGAAGTAGATTTCACTGGAAAGAAAACTTTTGATTCTGTAGGATGTGACTATTGCAATAATACAGGATTTTACGAAAGAATTGGTATATTTGAAATCTTAGATATATCTGATGCAATACGTGAATTAATCGTAAAAGGTGCATCAAATATAGAAATAAGAAACAAGGCATTAGAACTAGGATATAGACCGTTAGTTGTAGATGGATTAAAGAAGGTCCTAGCAGGTATTACAACATTAGATGAACTAAATAGAAAAATAGTAATGTACTAAACAAAGAAAGGATTGAAGAACTTATGATAAATATGGATGAAATATTGGATAAAGCGATAAAGAAAGACGCATCTGATATACATTTAATATGTGGGAACAGGCCAATTCTAAGAATTGCAAGAGAATTAACACAAATGGAGGAATATGAAGTATTAACACCAGATGATATGAGTGAAGCCTATGATTATTTGGTAAGAGGAAATCTAGATAAAGATGCAGTTTTCCATGAAACTAGAAAACTTGATACATCTTATGAACATGCAGGAATTCGTTTCAGGGTAAATATATCAAATTCTTTTGATATACCTGTATGTACACTAAGATTAATAAAAAATGAGTTACCTACTTTTGAAGAACTAGGAGTACCAGATATTGTTAGAAGAACAACACAACAAACACAAGGTTTGATTCTAGTTACAGGTAAAACAAACTCAGGTAAAACAACAACATTAAATGCTTTAATAAATGATATAAATGAAACACAAAATAGAAAAATACTAACACTAGAAAACCCAGTAGAATTTAGACATACTTCAAAAAAATCTTTAATAATTCAAAAAGAAGTAGGAAAAGGACAAGATGCTTTAACATTTAGTGATGGTGTTAAAAACTCTTTAAGAGAGGACTGTGACATACTAGTTATAGGAGAGATTAGAGATAAAGTTACAATGGAAGCTGCAATAGAAATGGCAGAATCAGGACACTTGGTTATAGGTACATTACATACAAAATCTTGTGCAGAAACAATAGACAGGATGATAAACTTCTATGAAGTTAGAGATCAAGCAAGTATTAAATATCTATTATCTGCTTTATTAAAACTAGTTATATCTCAAAGACTTTTAAAAGGAAAAGATGGAAAATTAATTTTAATTCCAGAAGTTATGGTAGTAGATAATATTGTTGCAGGTATTATTAGAAAAGAAAAAATAAGTGTATCAGAAATAGAGGATGCAATCCAAAGTAACCTAGATAAAGGAAGTATTGGATTAATAAACTCTTTAGCTGAGGCATTTGTAAAAGATGAAATCACACTAGATCAAGCAAAATCACAACTAGAAGAAAAGAATATTGAAACATTAAATAGAACAATTATGCAATTAAAAATAAAAAGAGGTAAATAGAAAAAACTTAGATGAAAATAAACAGGAGGTAAAATATGGCTATATATGTATATAAAGCAATGACAAGAACAGGTATGATAGTTAGGAACAAAGTAGAAGCACCTACAAAACAACTATTGATTAATATGTTAAAAAACAGTGATTTATTGCCAATTAGTATTGAAAGAGCTCCAAACCTACAAAGAAAACAAGCTAAAAGAAAGAAAAAAAATATTGATAATAAAGAATATATGAAAGAATTTAACAGTACAGATATTGAAGAAAATCATGCAATGACAACAAGAGATAAAATAAAAATGTACTTAATGCAAACTCAAAAAATTACAAATAGAGATTTAGTAGTATTTACTCAAAACTTTTACTTACTAAAAAAAGCAAATTTCAACAATATACATGCATTAAGAACATTGGCAGATGGTGCAGAAAACCCTGTATTTAGACAAATCATTGAAGATATTTTAGCTGGTGTTGAAGCTGGTGAAAATATGTATACAACAATGGAATATTATGAAGATGTCTTCCCATATATATATGTCAATATGGTAAAAGTAGGAGAACTATCAGGTTCTTTGACAAATTCACTAGAACAAGCAGTTAAATACTTAGATGATACAAGTGCAGTAAACAAAAAATTAAGAAATATATTAATACCAAATATTGTTCAATTTGTTTTATTAATTGTTATGTTAGTAGTAGGAACTCTTGTTGCTATCCCAGCAATACAAGGAGTATATGATGAGTTAGGAACAGAAGATACACTTCCTGCAATCACTTTATGGTTTCAAGATGTTATGAATATTGCTATCCGCTTTTGGTATATACCACTTGCACTTTTTGTGGGAGTTGTTGTTGCAATATTTATGTACATATCTACGCCAAAGGGAAGATATAACTTTGACCATTTCAAATATAAAGCTCCAATATTTGGAGAATTGATATTTGCCTTAGACTTTTCAAGACTTATGAAAGCAATGCTATTAAACTTAAAAAATGGTATGCGTATACAAGAAGCAATGGAAGTTAGTAAAAACGTTGTAAAAAACCGTGTTATGAGATCTATTATAGAGACATCAATGAATAATATTTTGTTAGGTTCTTCTTGGATAGAGCCTTTCGAGAAATCAGGACTTTGTAAACCTATGCAAATAGAAATGCTTAAAATAGGGATGAGAACAGACCTTACAGAAATGATGGAAAAATTAGTAGAATATATGCAAATAGACATAGATGATATTATGACAAAGGTAATGAAGGCATTACCACAAGTTGTATATTCAATTGTTGGTGTAGTACTAATATTCTTCGTAATTGTTGTATTAGTACCATGTATCCAAGTTTATATGGGAAATTTCTTATTCTCAGCATACTTAGATTAATTTTAGAATCCAATTTAGGGACAGACCTTTTTGGACATTTCGTCCCAAAAGGTCTGCTTATATTATAGGAGGAATTAAATTTTTTATGAAGGAAGAAAAAAAGGCAACACGCCAAAGCTATGGAGAAGCGTTAGTTGATTTAGGAAAAGAAAATCCAAATATTGTTGTATTAGATGCAGATTTAGCTAGTGCAACAAAAACAGAATTGTTTGCAAAAGAATTTTCAGACCGTTTTTTTGATATTGGGATTGCAGAACAAGATATGATGTCAACAGCAGCAGGTTTAGCAACATGTGGTAAAACACCTTATGTAAGTACATTTGCTATGTTTGCAGCAGGAAGGGCATATGATCAAATTCG
>CANRML010000070.1 GCA_947631725.1 uncultured Clostridia bacterium | reverse complement strand
GACTATAAAGTACAGTTAGACGACTACACACTTCCTGATGAGGAATTAGATAAGCAATATATGACTTTGACAACACAAGAAAAAGTTGTAAACAATGTTAATAAATGGATAAAAATGTTAAACTATAGAGACTATGAATCAGCATTTAATGTATTAGATGAAACATTTAGAACAGAAAACTTTGGAAATGACGTTTCAGAATTTGAACAATATATGAGAGAAAAATTCCCAGACCACTATAAATTTGACCAAGTAAAATATATGCAAGAAGCGGGAATAAGTGAGCAACAAATTACTTTATCACCAATATCAGGAGACTTAGAATCACAAATACAAGAAACAATCTATATGCAATTAGGGAAAGATTTAGACTTTGTAATGTCATTTAATATAATATAAAAAAATGGAAGACTAAACTTCCATTTTTTGTTTTGTTGTATTTTCTTTATCAATAGCTTTTTTCTCCAAATTCTTTTGTTTCAAATTATCCTTTGCAACAGTCATAAGTAATTTAATACGATTTGTTTGATTAGATTCACTAGCACCAGGATCATAATCAACAGGAGAAATATTAGCATTAGGATATTTATCACGAATAGTTTTAATTACACCTTTTCCAACAACGTGATTTGGTAAACAAGCAAAAGGTTGAACACAAACAATATTAGGAATATCATGTTCAATATATTCAATCATTTCAGCAGTTAAAAACCAACCTTCACCAGTTTGATTACCAATAGATAATACATCTTTTACTTGACTCTCTAAATGCCAAATATCACAAGGCATTAAATAATTCTTCTTTGAAGTGCTAAGAGCTAAACGTACATCTTTTTCCAATAAATCAATCAATTTAATTGCAATTTTACTTATTTTAGAAGAAGTCTTATTTGTATTTAATAATTGATTAAAAGTAATCTTATGTGTTGCCATAAATTTGATAAATCCCATAAAGTCAGGTAATATAACTTCTGCACCTTCTTTTTCTAAAAGATTTGCAACAAAATTATTACCAAAAGGATGATATTTAATCAATACTTCTCCAACAATTCCAACACGAGGTTTTTGCTTTTTAGTATTAAGCTCTATTTTTTCAAAATCATTTACAATATCATAAATACTTTGCTTAAATTCTTTATTAGAAGACTTTGTAAGAAGCTTTTTGCATTTTTCCATCCAAGAATTAAATAATTTCTCAGTTTCACCTTTATTTACTTCATATGCCCTATTTTTTGTTAGCATTTTTTGTAATAAATCACCATAAATTACACACTTAATCAATTTTTCAATTAGTTTTGGTGTTAATTTAAAACCAGGCATTTTTTCCATACCAACAATATTAAATGAAATAACAGGAACATTTTCAAAACCAGCATCTTTTAAAGCCTTACGTATAAAGCCTATGTAATTTGTTGCTCTACAGCCACCACCTGTTTGAGACATAATAATAGCGGTTTTATCTACATCATATTCACCAGATTGTAAAGCCTCTATAAATTGACCAGTTGTCAAAATAGAAGGATAACAAGCATCATTATTAACATATTTTAAACCAGTTTCTACAGTATGACTAGTACAATCCTTTAATAATTTTATATTATATCCACAAGAAGCAACAGCAGTTTCAATTAAATCAAAATGAATTGGTGCCATCTGTGGCATTAAAATAGTATATTTTGAACGCATATCTTTTGTAAAGATTTTTTTATGAATACCATAATCACCAGAAGCTTTAAGTTTTTCTTTTTCTTTAATACGTTTATTCATACTAGCTAAAAGTGAACGAATACGAATACGTACAGCTCCCAAATTATTAACTTCATCTATTTTAATTAAAGTATACATTTTATCATAACTAGATAAAATTTCTTCTACTTGGTCTGTAGTAACAGCATCTACACCACAACCAAATGAATTTAATTGTACTAATTCCAAACAATCATGTTTTCCAACAAAATCAGCAGCTGCATAAAGTCTTGCATGAAATACCCATTGATCCACAACACGTATAGGACGTTTAGCTTCTGTTTTATCAGATACACTATCTTCTGTTAAAACACATAATCCAAGAGAAGTAATAAGAGTATCAATTCCATGATTAATTTCAGGGTCAACATGATAAGGACGACCTGCTAAAACAATACCACGTAAATTGTTTTTTTCAATATATTCGACAGTTTCAAGACCTTTATTGCGTACATCTTGCTTAAATTGTTGATATTCTTTTTCTGCTTTTTCGCTAGCTTCTAAAAGTTCTTCCCTTGAAAAATTATATTCATCAAATTCAGGCAAAGACAAAACTTTATTAACAAGATTTTTCTTATCAAAAGGCAAAAATGGATTGATAAACTTAATGTTTTTTTGTTTTAATCCTTCCACATTGTTTTTTAATACTTCTGAATAAGAAATAACAATAGGGCAGTTATAGTGATTATCAGCCTTTTCATATTCCTTTCTAGAATATGGCATACAAGGATAAAAAATTGTTGTAATTCCTTGCTCTAACAAGCTTTCTATATGACCGTGTGATAATTTTGCAGGATAACATACAGACTCAGAAGGCATTGATTCCATACCCTTTTCATATGTCTTTCTTGTACTTTTTTCTGAAATAATAACGCGGAAACCTAAACTAGTAAAGAAGGTAAACCAAAAAGGATAATCTTCATACATATTCAAAACTCTAGGGATACCTATAGTTCCTCTTTTAGCTTCACTTTCTTCTAAAGGTTTATAATCAAATAATCGTTTATACTTATACTGAATTAAGTTTGGTAAATCTTTATTACTTGAAACAATTCCAGCACCTTTTTCACAACGATTTCCAGAAACATGTATAGCACCATTACTGAAACGGTTGATTGTTAATTTACAATGATTTTCACAATTATTACATCTTGTATGAGTTATTTTAATTTCTAAATTATCTAGTTCATTAGTCTTTAAAATTGTAGAGTGATATTCCATATCAAAATTTGTTTCATACTGTTCTTTAGAAAGTAAAGCCATACCATAAGCACCCATTAAACCAGCAATATCTGGACGTATTACATTTTTACCAACTATTTTTTCAAAAGCTCTTAAAACAGCATCATTATAGAAAGTACCACCTTGTACAACAATATGGTCTCCAAGTGTTGCAGTATCACGAACTTTCATTACTTTTTGTATAGCATTTTTTATAACTGAATAAGACAAACCACTAGAAATATCACCTACGGAATAACCTTCTTTTTGGGCTTGCTTAATTTTAGAATTCATAAACACAGTACATCTTGAACCTAAATCAACAGGACGTTTAGCTTCAAGAGCTTCTTTTACAAATTCACTAATTTCCAAATTTAAACTTTTACTAAATGTTTCAATAAAAGAGCCACAACCTGAAGAACAAGCCTCATTTAGCATAATATTATCAATTGCACCATTTTTCATTTTGATATATTTCATATCTTGTCCGCCAATATCAATAATTGCAGTTACATCTGGCTCAAATTGTTTAGCAGCTGTATAATGGGCGATTGTTTCAATTTCATTTAAATCTACATTTAATGCAGTTTGAATTAGTTTTTCTCCATATCCAGTAACACCACTATAACGCAAAATAGCCTTTTCAGGTAGTTTTGCATATAGTTCCTTCAACATAGTTATAACACTTTTTAAAGGATTTCCCTCATTACTACCATATAGAGAATAAAGTAAATTACCATCTCTATCAATTAATGCAAGCTTAGTAGTAGTAGAACCTGCATCAATCCCTAGATAGCAATCACCTTCATAAGTATCTAAAGTATTTCTTCCAATTTTTGCTTTATCATGACGATCTTTAAATTTCATATATTCATCTTTGCTAGCAAAAAGTGGATCTAATGGCTTTGTAGTATTATCTTGTGAAACTTTTAAATTTTCAATTTTTTCTTCTAATTCACTTTTTGAAATAGCTTGAGAATTTAGGGAATCAAGTGCTGCACCTTTTGCAACAAGTAAATGAGCTTCTTCAGGTACAATTACTTGTTCAGGCTCTAGATGTAATGTTTCAATAAAACGTTTTCTTAACTCTGGTAAATAATTTAAAGGACCTCCTAAAAAGGCAACATTTCCTCTAATTGGTCTACCACAAGCTAAACCACTAATTGTTTGATTTACAACAGCTTGAAAGATTGATGCAGCAATATCTTCTTTTGCAGCACCTTCATTTATTAAAGGTTGAATATCAGTTTTAGCAAATACTCCACAACGAGAAGCAATAGGATAAATAGTTTGATATGTTTTTGCAAGTTCATTAAGACCAGCTGTATCTGTATGTAACAAAGAAGCCATTTGATCCAAAAATGCACCTGTACCACCAGCACAAGTTCCGTTCATACGTTGCTCTATTGATTGATCAAAATATATAATTTTTGCATCTTCTCCACCTAATTCAATTACAACATCTGTTTCAGGAATATATTTTTCTACAACACGTTTACAAGAAACAACCTCTTGAATAAATTCCACATTTAAAAACTGACTAGCAGACATTGCTCCAGAGCCAGTTAAAGCTATTGTGTATTTATAATCTGGATATCTATTTATTAAATCTTCTAAAACATTGCATACTGTATTTTTAGTATCAGAAAAATGTCTTTGATAATTTGAATATATATTGTTTAGTTGGTCATCTAAAACAACAATTTTAACCGTTGTTGAACCAACATCTAATCCAACATGTAATATTGTTTCCATAAGACACACCTTCATTTTATGTATTTAGGTTTTAGGAACCTATTAACCCTTATTATTGTATACGGAAAAAGCAAATTTGTCAAATGGAAATAAAAGGAAAAAAGTTCTAAAAAGGACAAACAAGACATACATTGTTATAAATAAAAAAAGGAGGAGATAAACTGTGAAAAATAAAAAGGCAATTATTATATTTAGTATTTTATTGATTCTAATTATTGTAGGTGGATATTTTGGAATTAAATATGTAAAAAAGCAAGAAGAAAATGAATTGGCAGAATATACACCAGAACAAGAAATTACAGAAGAACAGGCTAGACAAACAATAGTAAGTTTATATTTTGTGGAAAGTGAAACAGGAGAATTGTGTCCAGAAGCAAGGCTTGTAGATATTAAAGAATTAATGGATTTGCCATATGATAAATTAATGGAATTGCTTATAGATGGGCCAAAAAATGATAAATACAAAAAAGTAATACCAGAAAACACCAAATTATTAAAAACATATACAGAAGGAGATTGTCTAGTATTAGATGTAACTGGTGACATATTAAAGTACAACAAAGAAGATAAAAATGCAAAAGAAAATATAATAAATAGTATTGTTAATACTATGACAGAACTAACTGAAATTAACAAAGTAAAATTCTTGGTAGATGGCCAACAAAATGAAGAACTAAAAGATACATATACAAGAAAAATATAAAAATCAATAGTATTAAAAAATTCTTCTTAATTCTATTATTTTAGATTTAAGAAGAATTTTTCATTTAAATTCATATATTATTTATATAAATAATCAGGCAGATTTTTATGGCTTCAATGCAGTAATTGGCACTACATATATTCTATATAGTCTTTTACGTTTTTTACTATTCCGTGATATTTGTCAATTTTAACCCGTGATTTTTTTAGATTTTAATCCGTGATTTTTTGACAATTTATTTTAACAATTTTAGTATCTAAAAAACTTATAAAAACTAACACATTTAAAAGCTTTGTCTAAATTATTTAAAAAATACTCAACTTCATTTAAAGAGTGTAAAGTATTATCTTTATAATCCTTAAAGCAAAGTTTCTTTTTATCTTTTTTTCTAATTTGACTTTCTCCTCTTAAATCTTGGCCTTCCATAGCACTTCCTCCTTGAAAAATATCTATATTTGATATATAATATGATAGAACAAAAAATAAAGTGTAGGTGAATATTTTGAACGAAAGAATTGACGACTTAGGTGTAAAAAATTTAAAAATAATTCAAAACAAAGACTGGTTTTGCTTTGGAATTGATGCAGTTTTACTAGCAAACTATGCAAAAAAAATGAAGAAAAATAGTTATGTTCTTGATTTAGGTACAGGAACAGGAATTATACCAATATTATTATGTGGAAAAACACAATTAAAAAAAATAGTTGGAATAGAAATTCAAGAGCAAGTATGTGATATGGCAAAAAGGAGCATAGAGTATAATAAACTAGAAGAAAGATTTGAAATAATATGTGATAATATTTTAAATATGGAAAAATATTATCCAAAGCAAACTTTTGATGTAGTTGTTACAAATCCACCATATAAAAAGCAAGGCACAGGAATAACAAATATGTCTGAAAATAAAAAGATTTCTAGACATGAAATAACAGCAAATTTAGATGACTTTATTAAAATTGCAAAAGACATGCTAAAAGATAAAGGAGAACTATATATGGTACATCATCCTGAAAG
>CANRML010000069.1 GCA_947631725.1 uncultured Clostridia bacterium | reverse complement strand
ATATTTTCATCTTGACAATTGTTATTCATACAGCAACATTTTTGATATCTTCTAAACATTTTTATTCCTCCTTTTATGACATTATATGTGTAAAATACAAAAAATGAGACAAAATAGCTTGAAAAAACTAGAAAATGTGATAAAATGCATATATGGAAAAGAAAATAAAAAAAGAATTAATAAAGTTATCAGATGAAAAGTATAAAGAATTTCAAAAAAATTTATGTCCAAAAATGAAAAGAGAAATACTTGGAGTTAGAATCCCTGTATTAAGAAACTATGCAAAAAAACTAATATTACAATATGAACAAGAAAAAATACTCAATGAAATAGGAAATGAATATTATGAAGAAATAATGCTACAAGGGATGATAATTGGATTAAACAAGGAAAAAGATATAAAAAAGATACAAAAACAAATAAAAAAATTTGTACCTAAAATTGATAATTGGGCAGTTTGTGATACATTTTGTGCAGGATTAAAAATTACTAAAAAATACAAAGCGGAAATGTGGGAATTTTTGCAACCATATCTAGAATCAAAAAAAGAATTCTATGTAAGGTTTGGGGTAGTTATGTTATTAGACTATTACATAGAAGAAGAATTTTTATTTCAGATATTTGAGATTTTTAATAAAATTTATGAAACATCTCGTGAGAAACAATACTATGTACAAATGGCTGTGGCATGGGCAATAGCAGAAGCTTTTACTAAATTTTATGAACAAACAAAAGAATATCTAAAAACATCAAAAATAGATGACTTTACATATAATAAATCTATACAAAAAGCTATTGAATCTTACCGCATTACAAAACTGCAAAAAGAAGAACTAAAAAAGTTAAAAAAATTTGAAAAATCCATTTCATAAAACAAAAATTTATGATATAGTAGTAATATATTCAAAGGAAGGAATAAAAATAAAAATGAAAAAACAACCTCAAAATATGTCAAAATTAGAAATCCAAAAAAAGAAAAAAAGAATCATAATAACATTTTCTATAATTGTAGCAATAATTGTACTTGCAATAGCAGCATTAATTGCAAATAATTATATTATTACTGAAAACTATAAAACAACTAATTTAATTATAAATAATCGTAATGTAACTGAATATTTAAAAGGACAAGTCTTAATTCAAGATGGAAAGATTTATTTGTCAAAACAAGATTTAGGAAGTTTTTTTGATAAATATATTTATGAAGACGAAGAAACTGATAAAATAATAACTACTTATGATAAAAAAATAGCAGAACTAAGTTTTGAAAAAAATGAAATAAATATTAATGGAGCAGATAAGAGAACATCAGCACATGCAATGAAACAAGGAGATATGATATATTTACCAATAGAAGAATTAAAAGATGTATATGATATAGAAATAAATCATATTAAAGATACAAATGTATTACTAATTGATTCTATAACAAAAGAACAACTAAAAGCAGTTATTACAAAAGATCTTCCAGTAAAAGCAACTAAGAAGTTCATAGCAAGGACAGTAGATAGAGTAAAAAAAGGAGAATGTGTAATAGTTGTTGAGAAAAACGAAGATGGATATGCAAAAATTCGTACAGAAAGAGGAAAAATCGGATATGTTAAGACGAACAAAATCGCAAATGAAGTTATTGCTCGTCAAAATATAGAAGAAGAAAAACAAATTGATGGAAAAGTAAATCTCGTATGGGATTATTATTCACAATCTGCAACAGCACCAGATAGAAAAGGAACAACAATAGATGGTATAAATGTTGTATCACCAGCATTTTTTGCAATAAATGAAGAAGGAAAAGTTATTGAAAATATTGGAACACAAGGACAAGCATATTTAGATTGGGCAAAGGAAAACGAATATAAAGTGTGGCCTATGTTACAAAACGCTGGAGATGGCATGATGAGAGTTACATCAAATATAATGAACCACTATGAAAATCGAAAAGAACTAATAGAAGAAATTATAAATAAATGTATGAAATATAAATTAGA
Organism: uncultured Clostridia bacterium; assembly: GCA_947631725.1. Taxonomy (GTDB): domain Bacteria; phylum Bacillota; class Clostridia; order TANB77; family CAG-508; genus CAG-269. Next base: position 4,466 of record CANRML010000069.1, on the reverse strand, counting down.
TGGTATAAATCTTGATTTTGAAAATATGAAAAAAGAAGATAAAGACCTTTATTCTAGATTTATCATTGAATTGATGCCTAGAATGAAGGAATTAGGCTTAACATTATCTGTTGATGTAACAGCACCTGATGGAGGAGATACTTGGTCTATGTGCTTTGATAGACATGTTATAGGAGATGTAGCAGATTACATTGTATTTATGGCATATGACGAATATGGAGCATCAAGTAATAAATCAGGAACAACAGCAGGTCTTAACTGGGTAGAACTAAGCTTAAAGAAATTCCTAGAAACAGAAGAAATCGAAAGTAATAAAATCATATTAGCAGTACCACTATATACAAGGCTATGGACAGAAAATGCTAATGGAGAAATTGTTAAACAATCTGTTGTAGCAATGAAAGATATTGACAACACTATTCCAAGTGATGCAAAAAAAGAATGGAAGGAAGATTTAGCACAAAACTATGTAGAATACAAAGAAGGAAATAACACTAAAAAGATGTGGATAGAAGATAACAAATCTTTACAGGCAAAATTAGAATTGATATCTAAATATCAATTAGGTGGAGTTGCTTCATGGGAAAAAGGAATGGAGACAGAAGAAGTTTGGAAAATTTTTAAAGAAGCATTACAATAAGAGCGAGGAGGATTTATAGCAAATGCAAAATGAGAGTGTATATTACACGACAGATAAGTTCCAAAATGACACTGACGAGCAGTTAATATCTAAAATAAGGGAAGGCAATGAGCAAGCACTTACATATTTATTAAATAGATACAAACCATTGGTAAATCATAAGGTTAGTAAGTTTTTTATAGTAGGTGCAGAAAAAGAAGATATTATACAAGAAGGTATGATAGGATTATATAAAGCAATTAGAAGTTTTGATACTGAAAAACAAAATAGTTTTAAAACTTTTGCTAATATGTGTGTCGAAAGGCAATTAATTACTGCGATAAAAACATCTACAAGGCAGAAACATCAGCCTTTAAATTCATATGTATCTCTTAATGGTTCTGCATATACAAATGAAGAAGATAGTATGGAATTAATAGAAACATTTAATAATAAATCAGTAGAAGATCCATTAGATACAATGATGAAGGAAGAATTTTATAAAGAAGTAAGTTCTACAATTGAAAGTAGCTTGAGTAAATTTGAAAAACAAGTTTTAGATAGATTTATCCAAGGAGAAAGTTATGAAGTAATAGCCCAAAAAGTAGATGCACCAGTGAAATCTGTTGACAATGCTATTCAAAGAATTAGAAAAAAAGCAATCAAAAAGATGTCTGATTTATAACAGACATCTTTTTTTGAAACAGTTTTATATAATTCTATTTGAAATTTACCTTTCCAAAGTTTTATTACTTATTTCGATGATTTTCCTTCTTAACTCAGATATTTCTATTGATTTTTTCCTTAAAATTTTATATTTCTTTAGCTTATTTTTTGTTACATTTCCTTCTAAACTATCACTACTAACAGTTTCGCTACTAGTTAAAGTTTTATCAACATGAATATCGGTTCCTCCTGAACTTCCTATTTTATGTTGATTTGCTAATTTTTTTATTTCACTTGTTACTTCCATATTTCCTAAATAAGAAGGATGAAATACTTCTATACCGTTTATATATACTTCACTATTATTTCTAGGCGAATACATTTGGATAAAATCTTCAGCAAATTTTATAACATTTTTAAATGCTTTATCCGTATCTTTAAGAGTTCCTGCTTTTGAAAAATAGGATGAAGGATGTGCTAAATATGCTTTTCCACTCATTTGATGAATTAAATTAATAACTTCATTTACATCTGGATTTAGACTTGATGTATCTAAATAAAATGGACTATTTATATCTTTAACACATCTATTTTGAAAGGCTCTCCAGTTAGTTCTTAACTCAAATGGTAATTTCTTTTTATTTTCTTCTCTAACTTTACAGAAATTTTCTTCCATATTTACCATTAATGCTTGCATAAATGCTCTACCTGCAAATTTTCTATTGTCGTCTTTTAAATCTAAATATGCATCTTCATCATTAAAAACAAGACCTATTTCGTGACCAATTTTTATTAACCTTTGCAATTCTTCTTCTTGGTTAATAGATTTATAATTTCTACTGCAAAATTGTTGTAAGAGTTCTTCTTTTTCAATATCTACGCCATATCCTAAAATATGAACTTCAATATTATAATTTTGATTATCTAAATTAGTAAAATTAAATTTAGCTGGCAATTCAATAGAAGGTATTAACCTTATACCTTTATATACTTCTATGTCTTTATCTGAAAGCAATGGCAGAACTTGAGTATAAACTTTTAAACTTTTGTAATTATTAATAGCTAAGACTCCTACATTTTCTTGTTTTGCTTTTTCCAATAGTTTTAATAAGTTTTCTCTAGTTTCAGCACAATGACAGTGAAGTCCAAGATTATTTGACTTATATTTTTTACTTATTATATTTTTAGCATATCCATAAATTTTTTTCATAACTTTATCCTTTCAAATATTACAGACTAATTTTACCATTTTCTTGTAATTTTGTCCATTTTTGTTTTATAGTATTTCCAGTAATTTGAAAAGCCCTTATTCCCAGCTTCTTTGCACTATTTATATTTTCTTTTTTATCATCAAAGAAATATATATTATTTGGATTTGTTCCTAATTTATCAATTAAAATCTGAAAAATTTTTGTATCATTTTTTATACATCCTAATTTATATGATAAAAATACATCATTAAATATATTAATATCTAATTTTGTTTTTAAGTAATCAAAATCAATTTGTTTAAGATTTGACAATAAATATATTTTTTTACCTTTTGATTTTATTAAATAAAGTATATCTATTGTATCACCATACAAATTTCCTGTACATTTTCCATAAATTTTTTTTGCTTCTTCTATTGTCTTTGCTGATGAAGAATATTGTAATATTCTATATAGAAATTCATCTGAAGATATATTTCCTATTTCAGCAACTAAAATATTTTCATCCCAATATTTTTTAAAATCTTCAAATTTAATTGTAGCCTCAATATTTAAATAAAATTTTTCTAAATTAAACGATTCCTTAATTACTCCACCCATATCAAATACATAAACATCTTGCATAAATACCTCCTTTTTATGTATAAATATTATATAATAGGAAAATTAAATTTGCAATTTTTTAAGGATATTAGTTCTAAAAGTATAAAAATATTGGAAATTACTTATATAGTTTAACTTTTGTTAGGAAAGGAGAAGATACAAAAATTAATCCAATTAAAATTATCTTTATAAAGGTATAACATATAAATTTTATAAAATTTTAGTTACCTATATAAAAATATTATAAAATATAGTATAATCTGATTGATATTTTTCAATTTAGTAATTTATAATAAAAATATTTAAAAGAAGGAATAAAAATGAGCAAATATTATGATAAGATTAATAAAGAAATAAAAGAATATTTTAAAATTTTAGAACCAGAATTTCCTAAATGGCTAAATGAATATATAGATACGAAAGAATTATTATCACAACAATATATTAGTGTTACTTGTGGTACAATTTATTCTGATTTATTTGAAAGTGATTTTTTCTTTTCTAGTTTAGATCATTCAGTAGCAGTTGCATTAATAGTATGGCACTTTACGCATGATAAAAAACAAACTTTGTCTGGATTATTTCATGACATAGCAACACCTGCATTTAAACATTGCGTGGACTTTCTAAATGGTGATTATATGACTCAGGAATCAACAGAAGATTTAACAACAGAAATGATAAAAAACTCAAAAGAAATAATGACTCTTTTAAAAAGAGATAATATTGATATAGCAGAAGTAGATAACTATCATCACTATCCAATAGCTGATAATGACACTCCAAAGTTATCTGCTGATAGACTAGAATATTCTTTATCAAATGCTTTATTTACGTATAAATTATTAGACTTGGAAGCAATCAAAGAAATTTATAATGATATAGAAATTCAAGAAAACGAAGAAAAAGAATTTGAATTAGGATTTAAAACTAAAAAAATAGCAAGAAGTTTTGTTAAAGTCACAAGTATATTATCAGTTATATATCGTGAAGATAGAACTAGATATTCTATGCAATTTATTGCTGATATTTTAAAAAAGTTAAATGAAGAAAATAAAATATCAAAAAAAGATTTATATGAAATGAAAGAAAGTGAAGTAATTAATATTATTGAATCATCTAGATATAAAGAAATTTTTAATATGTGGAGAAAAGCAAAAAAAGTTAAGGTATCAAACGAAAAGCCTAAAAACATCTATTATGTACATCATGGAGCGAAAATAAGATATATTGATCCTATTTTTAATGGAGAAAGAATCTCTAAATGTTGTAAAATCGCTAAAAAAATGATTGATAATAATTTAGCTTATGATATGAACAAATTTGTATACTTAAATTTTGATTTTCCAAATTAATAAAAAATACCA
>CANRML010000068.1 GCA_947631725.1 uncultured Clostridia bacterium | reverse complement strand
ATTTACAGTTGTACTTGCCTCTGTTGCGTTCATTTGGCCGGCTTGAGTCCTTTTGCCTAGCATACACGGTCGTGCCCACCGTTTATGTACCAAATTTCCAATTTTTGGAAGTGAATTTTTTGAGGTGTTTTTTCCAATATTTGGTAAAATATATATAGCTAAAATTCCAATATCTGGTAATTTTGTCAAAAAAATGGTAATTTTTCAATTACCATTTTCTAATTATACTAATATTTTTAAAACCTGTGCTACGCTCCACGCCTGAGATATAGCTCCTTTTGGAAGATTTGGTTTGTTAGAATCATAAATCTCTGCTATACTACCTATACATCCACGTTCTGAAAGCTCTAATTCAAATGTCTTTAATACATCTTTTTTCAAGTTGCCAATTTTCTTCTTCCACATCTCTTTATCTTTTTTAGTCTTGCTAGCCTTTTCAAAATTTACTAAGCAATCAAAGTATAGTCCTAAAAGCCAAGTCCAAGTAATTCCTTGGTGATATTTGCTATCTCGTTCTTGAGGTGTTCCTTCATAAACTGCAACATATCCCTTCTCCCCTTTTGCCAAAGTTTGTAATCCATATGAATTTAATAGTTTTTTCTCTACAACTTGAATAATATTTTTAGCTACTTCTGAATTAAGATCAATAATTGGATATGTTAAACTCAAAGCAAATAGTTGGTTTGGTCTAATTTTACTATCACCTAGTACATCAAATAAACATTTTCTACGAGCGTTATAGAATTTATCTTCAAAAGAATTTTTTGTTGCTTTTGCCTGCATAGCATATTTTTCTGCATCTTTCTCTTTTTTCAATTTTTTACACAAGCTTTCCATTATTTTTAAACTATTATACCACATTGCATTGATTTCTACAGCTTTTCCATTTCTTGGTGTTACAGCAAAGTTTCCTATTTTTGCATCCATCCAAGTATTTTGAGTTGTTTCTGTTCCAGATACAATTAAATTATCTGTATCCATATAGATATTATTATTATCTACATCAATTCCAGAAATATAGTTTTCAATAATAGTTTCTAATTTTTCGAATATTTCTTTTTCAACAAATTCTAAGTCACCTGTATAATCTATATATTTTTGAACTTCTTCAAATAATAGTAAAGAAGCATCAACACTATTATATAGTGGACGATTATCAAATCCAGAATATCCATTTGGAACTAATCCAAATTTAATATCTCTTATCATTGTTAGTAAGATTTCTTTAGCAATGTCAAATCTTTTTGTTTTAAGTAATAGTCCTTCAAATGAAATTAAGCTATCTCTTCCCCAGTCTAAAAACCATGGATATCCTGCTATAATAGTATGTAATCTAAATGTTGGTCTATATGCAATAAAGCTATCAGTTGTAATAACTAAGTTTTTTATGAACTCTTTTTCCTGTTCATCTTTTATTTTATCTACTAGTCCTGTTTTTTTCACAATACCTTGAAGTCTTCTTTTTTCTTTTTGAATCATTTTTCCAACATCAATTTCATCTATGTTTTCTTCAAATGAGCATACAAAAGAAATTTCTTTGCTAGTATTTTTTGGGATTTCTACTTCATATCTTCCAATAACTATATGATTTTCTTCTGGATAAAATCCTCTTTTTTGTTCTTCGATATAGAACATATGAGAAAATGTATCATTATAGTGTTCTATATAAATACCATCAGATAAATTCATATATATTGGGAATTGTATCATATTATCTATTACTGCTCTAACTTTTCTTCCTTTTACTTGTTGTTTTACTTCAAATTCATGATTTGTACTCATAGTATGAAAATCTCTAAAATTCATAATTGGTGCAAGAGTTAATTTTACAGGTTTGTTTCCTGTCTTTATTTTATAATGCACACCAACAATGTCTTTTCCATATTCCATACAAATTGTTTTTGTTATTTTTACATTTTCTACATTATATGTAAAAACAGGAAAATATTCTTTTTCAAAACTAGTTTGATATTCATATCCTTTTGAGATATGGTTTTCACACATATTTGAAAAAATATCATATTTTTTATCATCAATTTGCAAGCTTTCATCTAGTTTTGATAATATTAAATATCTTCTAGCTGGTGGTGTCAATGGTGCAATTAATAATCCATGATATTTTCTTGTATTAATATCAATACTTGTGGAACTAGCAAATCCCCCCAGTCCATTTGTTATAACCCACTCCTTTTCTAATCCTTTTTCAAATGTAAGTTCTTCCTTTGTATACTTCATACATTTTTCCTTTCTTATTATATATTATTTACTAAATTTACTTTTTTCTAATTTTCTCATCATTTCTTCTCTTTGTTGTTCTGGTGTTTTTGTTTTTTTCTTCTTTTTTGCTTTTTGATCCGCTTCTCTAATAGACGCAATTCTGTCACTATATTTACTGCTAAATTTGCTTTTTCCTTTTTTTGACTTTTCTTCTGATTTTTTGCTGTTTCTTCTTCCCTGTTTTTTCATTTGTTTTTGAACTTTTTCAATACGCTTATCTTCTCTAAGTTTATTACTTAACATCATATATTGTGGATCATTTTGTTTATCTTGATATTTTAAGTCATCACAAATAAGTTCGATTATAGAAGAAGCAACTAAAGTAGGATCATGTCTAATATGTCCATCTGTTACTTTGGATAAATCTCTTTGTAAAAATCTGATTCCTTTTATATCTATATTCTGTTCTACTAAATCTTGTCCTTCTGTATTATATTTTTTTATCATTTCAGGTACAATTTCTCCAGTATCATATATACAATAGTCAATAACCCCTTTTCCGCAATGTTCTTCAATTGCAGTAATATGATCCGCTATTGTATAGTTATCTGTTTGACCTGGTTCTGTCATAAGATTACTAATATATATTTTAATTGATGGTGATTCTTTTATAGCTTTTGCTACTCCATAAATTAATAAGTTTGGAATAACATTTGTATACAAACTTCCTGGTCCAATAATAATACAGTCTGCTTTTTTTATAGCCTCTATAACTCCTGGCGCTGGTCTACAATTTGATGGATTTAAATAAATACGATTTATTTTTGTTACTTTATCATATACAATCTCTGGAAGTTTTGATTTTTCTCTTACAATATATCCATTATCAAGTTCTGCTTCAATATTCATTTTATCTAATGTAACAGGAATTACTTTTCCAACAATATCTAAAATATCATTACTTTTTACTATTGCTTTTGAAAAGTCTTCACTTATCTCACTCATTGCTGAAAAATATATATCTGCAAAAGATAGTCCTCTCAATTTACCAGTTTCAAAATTATAGTTCAATAATTTTTCCATTGTATTTTCTTCATTAGATAAAGCAATTATACTATCTCTAATGTCATCAAGTGGCATAGTTCCTAATTCTTTTCTAGAAGTAGACATTTTTTCTCCATAATCAGAAACACTAACTATCGCAGTCAAATTATTTGTATATTTTTTTAGTCCACTTAATACTGTATTTAATCCTGTTCCTCCACCTATTACGACAATATTAGGTCCTTGGTCATATACAGTTTTGTTAAAAATTAAGGACTTAACATTTACGTTTTTTCTATTTTCCATCCTTTCATCAGTAGATTCTACTAGTACTTCTAAAGTTCTTTTATTTAACCCTACTAATCCTATTACAATTGCTAAAAATCCAATAACAAATGCAATAATAATTTTTCCTAATCCACCAAATGTAAGTGACATATCATTAGATACTAATATTTCTGAAATTCCATAACATGCTAATATAATACCTACTACAATTAAAAACATCCATCTTTTCATTTTTGAACTTGATTGAAACCATTTAAAAAATCCCTTCATATTTGCTCTTTCCTTTCTAAAGTAACTAATCCCCTATTATTTCTATCTCTAATTGGATTTTTTCTCCACTTTTTTCATAGACCTTCTCTTGTACAAATTTAATTAATTCTTGTATATCACTTGATGTGGCATTTCCAGTGTTTATAATGAAGCCTGCATGTTTTTCTGAAACTTGTGCCCCTCCTATTTTATATCCTTTTAGTCCTGCTTCATCTATTAGTTTTGCTGTAATATATGTATCTCCTCTTTTAAAGGTACTACCAGCACTTGGATATTCTATAGGTTGTTTTTCTCTACGTAAATTCATATATTCAGTCATTTTTTCTTTTATCTTATCTGGTTTTGCTGTATTTAAAATAAATTCCGCTTCTAAAATAATAGCTTTATTAGTAGAAAAAATACTTTTTCTATAACTTAAGTTTAAATCTTCTACTGGCCAAATTTCTATTTTGCCATCTTCCTTCATGACTTTAACACATTTTAAAATATCTTTTATTTCTTTTCCATGAGCACCTGCATTCATTTTAATAGCTCCACCTATTGTGCCTGGAATTCCTGCTAATTCTTCAAATCCTGTAATACCTTGTTTACACAAGTTATGTGCTACTTCTGAAATTTTATTTCCTGCACCTAATATTATATTTTTTTGTCCATTTCTTAATTCTTTAATTTCTTGTTTTTTTATATCTATTTGAATAACAATTCCTCTAATACCTTTATCTGTTACTAAAACATTACTTCCATTTCCCAATATTGTAATTGGTATTTGATATTTAATTGCAAATTGTTTTATTTCTAATAGTTCTTCCTCACTTTGTATTTTTATATAAACTTCTGCTGGTCCACCAACTTTAAAACTAATATGATTTTTCATTGGTTCTTCATATTTTATTCTATCTTGTGGTATATGCAAATTTGCATTTTCTATTAATTCTTGAATTTGCACTATTATGCATCCCCTTCCGAATAATCAAATTATTTTTAATTTCAGTTATTCCTAATATATCATTTTTTTGTAATAAATACAAGTAAAAACTTTAATTTTTAGACTTTAATTTTTTAATTTTATCCCATATTTTTTGTCTTTGCATCATAAATTTCTTGTCTTTTAGCGATATAATAGCACTTTTTCGCATAAAACTCTTTATTTTTACATAAAAATGTAGTATAATAGAAGTGTAGTAAGTTTTGAGGAGGGTTTTGAATATGTGGCAATATTGGTTAATCGCTGCAGGTGTATTTTTTATAGGTGAAATTATAACAACTGGATTTTTAGTATTTTGGTTAGGTGTGGCAAGTCTTATTGCTATGGTAGTAAGCTTCTTTACTTCTAATATAATAATACAAATGACAGTATTTATTATATCTTCTGTTATACTTATTTTATCTACAAAACCTTTTGTAAAAAAATTTATGGAAAAAGAAATTTTAATTACTAATGCATTTTCTTTAATTGGAAAAAAGGCACTTGTAATTCAAGAAATTGATAATATAAAAGGAACTGGTCAAGTTAAAGTTGGTGGAGAAACTTGGTCTGCTATATGTGAAAGTGATACTGTTATTCCAGTTGATGCAGAAGTAAAAATCTTAAAAATTGAAGGTGTAAAAGCTATTGTGCAACCAATAAAAGAAGTTGCAAAACAAAATTAGTTATTTATATTTTTTATATATAAATATAAGGAGGTTGAAATTATGGTATTTTTATTAGTTCTACTTGTCATTATTTTAATAATTGCATTTAGCTCTATTAAAATCGTAAAACAAGCTGAGGTATACATTATTGAAAGGTTAGGTAAATTTTATAAAGTGGCTGATGCCGGTCTTACTATAATAATTCCTTTCTTTGATCATGTTAGAAGTGTTGTTAGTTTAAAACAACAAACTATGGATGTACCACCTCAAGGAGTTATCACAAAAGATAATGTTACAATAACAATTGATACAGTTGTGTTCTATCAAATAACAGATCCAGCAAAAGCAGTATATGAAATTCAAAATTTGAAAAAAGGTATTGAATACTTAGCTATCACAACAATTCGTGATATTATAGGTAAAATGGACTTAGACGAAACATTTAGTTCTCGTGACGGTATTAACACACAATTAAGAGTTGTTCTTGATGAAGCTACTGACAAATGGGGATGTAAAGTAGATAGAGTGGAAATAAAAGATATTACTCCACCTGCTGATATCCGTGATGCAATGGAAAAAGAAATGAACGCTGAAAGAAATAAGAGAGCTTTAATTCTTGAATCTGAAGCTCAAAGGCAATCTGCTATTACTATTGCTGAAGGTAGAAAACAAGCTGCTATCTTAGATGCAGAAGCTGATAGAGAAGCTAAAATTAGAAGAGCTGCCGGTGAAGCTCAAGCTATTAAAGAAGTTGCTGAAGCAAAAGCTAAAGAAATTGAAATGGTTTATAATGCAATGAAAGATGCTAATCCAAATGATAAACTTGTTCAATTAAAATCTTTAGAAGCTTTACAAGAAGTTGCAAAAGGAGATGCAAATAAAGTATTTATTCCTTTTGAAGCAACAAAAGCACTTGCTAGTTTAGGTGCTGCAAAAGAAGTTTTAACTGATAAAAAAGATTCTAAAAAAGAATAATTTATTTATACAAAAAATCCAGTGATTGTACTGGATTTTTTCTTTTTTATTTT
>CANRML010000067.1 GCA_947631725.1 uncultured Clostridia bacterium | reverse complement strand
AAAAGTTGACAAAAATTTAAGCCTCCATTTCAGGGCTTTCAAAAGATTTTTTTATTAAATTAATACCAAACTATGGAACTGGGCAAATGGTGTATACTCATATATGCAGTATCTATATGGAAAAATCTAACTTTTTTTATGATTTTACTTGCTATTTTCTTAAAGTTATTGTATGATATAGAGGTAGAAAAGTTTTTTAAAACTGAAAGGGGCTTAAAAAATGAAAAAAATAGCAATAATATCAATAATAGTTATGCTGATTTTTGGCTTTTTTGCAAATACAGTAAAGGCAGCAGAGCAAACACAAGTAATTGATGAAAAAACAGAAAGCCAACTTATAGAAATTAAAGAAAATCAAGCAAAAACATTAGAAGATTATAAGCAAAAATATGGATCAGATTCCTATGGTGTTGTCGCATATATTTTGCATTTAATACAAATTTACAGTATTCCATTTTGCTTTTTAGGACTTGCAATTGGAGCAATGCGTAAATATGTTTTAGGAATTCGTAGATTGGACACACTAGAAAAAGGTATGGCTCTTATGGTAGCTTTTTCGGTTATATTAATTATTTGCCAAATCTTACCACTTGCATTTGCAGTATTTATAAGATTTGGAAGGGGGTAACAAATGAAAGTATTATTTGCTGTAAGTAATGAAGAGGTTTCAGAAAATATTGTAAAGAAATATCAAAAAGAATATAAAGAAATCATATCATATAAAAATGTATATTACTTTAATGCAATTTTAAAAGAGTTACAAAAAGATAAGACATATGACAGAGTTGTTATTAGTGAAGACCTAGAAGCTTTCACTAATAACCAATATGATCAAATTGATAAATTCATATTTGAAAAATTAGATAGTATTAGTGATGAAGCATCAAATTTTAAAGGTGATGACATCCCTATTATTTTAATTTGCTCAGATAGGAGAACAAAATCTGAACAAATGCTAGTAAAACTATTTGGAATAGGTATTTATAATGCTTTATTAGGAACAGATAGAACAGTTGAAGAACTTTGTAAATTAATTAACAAACCACGTCTAAAAAAAGAAGGAAAAGCTTATTACAAAATAGATGTAGAAGATGTAAAATACAAAGCAGAAAATGAAAATGATGTTAGTGAAGTAGAGATTCAAAATATTTTAGCACATTATAAAAGACTAGGCAAAAGTGAAGACAAATATGTGGAAAGTTTTGATAATATTGCTGCACAATATAATGATACTCAATTAAGAATAATTGCTAAATTCTTACCACTAAATGTAAGAGCAGTTTTAGAGGAAAAATCACCTAAGTATCAAAAGGTAATGTCATTTAATGCAAAAATAACAGATGATTTAAGAAAAGGAAAAAATGAAGAAGAAGCACAAGGAACAACTCAAAAACTATTGAAAACAAATAACACAAGAGAAACAGTTTTATCTAGACCAGTAGTTATACCAAATGCTGTTAATCTAGAAAAAGGCAAAAAGATGTCTAGACCAAAGCCACAAACTCAAGAAGAATCAATAAGACAAATAGAAACAGAAATCAACAATTATGTGAAAAATGAAGAAGAACAATCTAAACCAAAAGTAGTTCCAGAAATGGAATATGAAGAGCCAGAAGAAATACAACCTGTTAAAAGAGGAAGAGGTAGACCTAAGAAAAATGTTTCACCTGCAGATAATGCTGAAGAAACAATCAAGAAAAAGAGAGGCAGACCTAGAAAAATAGTTGAAGAAGAACAACTAGATGAAGACGATTTTGAAGACTTTATTATGCCAGGAGTAGAAGAACCTGAAGAAGTAGAAGATGCTATTATGCCAGGATTTGAAGACTTCGACAATGAACAAGAAGACTTTGAAGAAGAACTATCATTTAGACCAGAACCAATTCAACCATCAGTTCAAACACAAAGACCAGAAATGGCTGAAACACCAAAAATTGAAAATGATGTAGAAAGGGTTATGCGGACCAGAGGTACAAGTAGATTTATCTTCTATATTGACAGAAGATAAGAAAATAGCATGTTTTGTTGGAACAAGTAAAAATGGAACATCTTTTGTAGTAAATCATATGGCAGAAGTGCTTTCAGAAGCTGGAGTTTCAACAGCAATATTAGATACAACACAAAATAGAAATTCATATTATATTTATACAGATAATCAAGAAGAACTAAGAAATGCAGCTGCTAATTCTATAAATAATTTAATTAATGGTCAAGCAAATGGATTACAAGTTAATAAAAATTTATCAGTTTATACACCTTTACCAGGGGAAGAAAGTCAAATTAATAGAGCAGGAGAAATTTTGCAAACATTAGCACAAAATTATTCAGTAGTTTTAATAGATTGTGATTTTAAAACACCAGCATCATATTTCTCATACGCACAGGAAATTTATTTAATACAATCTTTAGATGTTTTAACAATTCAACCATTAACATCTTTCTTAAATGAATTAAAAGCTAAACAAGTTTTAGAAGAACGCAAATTAAGAATAATATTAAATAAATTCGAAAAACTAAGAGGAATTTCTGACAAATTAATTATTGGTGGTATGTCTTCATATAATGACCCTGAAATGTCATATATGGTAGAACTATTTGATAAAAACTTAATTAGATATATAACTATACCATTTGATGAGCAAGTATATGTAAATTACTTAGAAGGACTTATAAATTGTCAATTAACATTAAAAGGATATCCAAAACATATTATACAAATTTTAACAGAACTAGCAAGTATGATACATCCAATAGACACAGGAAAAGGAAAGAAAAAAGGCAATGGATATGTACCACCAGCATTGAACAATAACAATAATAATGGATTTACACCAAGTATAAATTCCACATTAGAACAAATGAGAAAATATTAAAATAAGCGAGGAGGGGACTACTGTGCCAATTGCAATTGTAGTTGTTCTAATTATTGTAATTATAGGATTAATTATATATAATCTTATGATTCATAAAAAGATTCAAACATTTCGTAATGTCAACCAAAAAATAACAAACCTATCAGTAGTACAAGACTTTATAAATGCTATAGGAGAGACATCAAGTGTTGATGATAAAATTACCAAAATAAATGATATACTAATTGAAAAATATGAAATTAAATATTCTACAATTGTTGTATTTGATGGAGCAGAATATGTAGTAAAGGCTTCAAATGTTGACAAAAGACATTGGGATGCTTTGAGAACACTACATGATATAGATATGTTCAAAGATAGTATAACAACTGCAATACCAAAATATGTAACAGTAAATAATGAGAGAGAAAGATTACCATATCAAAAGATGGAATTTGGTAGAGCAAAATCTGCAATATTCTTTCCACTATATATTGATAATGTATATATTGGATATTGGATTATGGAAAGTGGAACACCACATGATTTTGACAATGTAGATACAACAGTATTAGAAGTAATAAAAGACAACATAGTATCTGTATTAAAAACAGTTGTACATCAAAAGACATTAGAAGCTATTGTTAGAACAGATTTGTTTACAGGACTATATTCAGAAGAATATTTATATGGAGCAGGAAAAAGAATAATTGATCAATATACAACTTCAACTATTTGTATGTTCCGAATTACAAACTTGGAAGAAATTAATGAAAAATATTCACGTGAATTAGGAAATGAAGTAGTAATACAAGTTAGCAAACATATTAGAAAAAACATTTCAAATCAGTATGTGTTTATAAGATATATGGGACCTAAATTTGTAATTGCATTTTCAGGAGTAGAAATTGATGCAGTATCAGATTTTATAAATGATATAAAAGCAACAATGGAAAATATGGAAATATCATTAGAAGAAGATAGCGAACAAACAGTAAAACCACAATTTAATTTTGTATTATCTACATACTATAAAGGTACAGGACTAGAAGAAGTCTTAAAGAAACTTGAAGAATATTTAGACAAAGCAGATAAGTCTGAGAGTGATGTAACAAATATTTAAGGAGGAGAGTATTATGGAGTTTGACAAAACAATGAATTTTGAAGTAGAAAAAATTCAAAATCTTAGAACAAAGGAAATTTTGAAGGAAGTATATGAAGCTTTACAAGAAAAAGGATATAATCCAATAAATCAAATTGTAGGATATGTTTTATCAGGAGATCCAACATATATTACAAGCCATAATGATGCAAGAAATAAAATAAGAGAAATCGAAAGAGATGAATTATTAGAAAAAATGGTAAAAAATTATATAGGTGTTGAAGATGCATAGAGTATTGGGAATTGACTATGGAGAAGCAAGAGTAGGAATTGCCATAACTGATGGATTAAATATTACAGTGCAAGGGCTAGAGACAATTGAACGTAATCAATCTGATAAAATTGTTTTACGTAGATTAGATGAAATATTTGCTACATATGATATTGACACTATAGTAATAGGTATGCCATATCATATGAGTGGAGAAAAATCTCAAAGAGCAGAGGAAACAGAAAAATTTATTCATAAATTGCGTTGTAAATATCCTGACAAAAAAATAGAAACAATAGATGAAAGATTGACAACTGTTTCAGCACATAAAACAATGAACTTATTGGAAGTAAATAAAAAGAAGAAAAGAAGTATAGTAGACACAATATCAGCAGAGTATATTTTAGAAACATATATTGGCAAAAAAAATAATTTAAAAAATGACGAAAACAGTTGAAAAAATTTTTGAAATACAGTATTATAGTAATAATATTAGTATAGAAAAATTAAATTTGTAGATATTAATATTATAAAGAAGATAAATTAGAAAGGAGAAAAAAACATGGACGAAAATGAGAATTTAGAAGAAGAATTAGACAATGTAGTTGTTTTAAACGATGAAGAAGGAAATGAAGTTAAATTTGAATTTTTAGATTTAGTAGAATTAAATGATGAAGAATATGTCATATTATTACCTATGACAGAAGATGATGAGGAAGAAGAAGGCGAAG
This sequence comes from uncultured Clostridia bacterium, assembly GCA_947631725.1. Lineage (GTDB taxonomy): Bacteria > Bacillota > Clostridia > TANB77 > CAG-508 > CAG-269. The sequence continues at coordinate 1,712 of CANRML010000067.1, read as the reverse complement.
TTGTTATACTAAAAGTTGAGGATTCAGATAATGACGAAGAAGAATCTTATGTTAGTGTTGACGACGAAGCAATATTAAATCAAGTTTTTGATATATTTAAAGAAAGATTTAAAGATGATTTTGACTTTGTAGACTAATATGGAGCAATTTAGGACAGTCCTTAATTGTCCTCTTAAGGACAATTAATTGGAAGTCCTTTTTTATTTATAAATTATATAGATAGGAGAATTAAAAATGAAAAATTTATCTACTTATTTATTAGTAATGTTTATGATAATGTTTTGGGGATTTAGAGTTGTATTAACTTTAATGTCTCAAATGGGAGAAGGATTAATGGGGATAGAACCAATTAATCCAAACTTCGAAATTATCTTACTATTTGCTAGCTTAATTTGCTTTGTTTTAGTTGTAAAAAGAAAAATAATAGGTGCAGCATTATATTTAGCACTATATGGAATATACTTTGGAGGAGATTTAACAAATCAAATAGCAAAAATAGCAAATGGTGGTATATTGTCAGTTGCAGAAATGGGTAGTGCTTTTTTCTCTTTAATAGGTATTATAATTCCATTGGCTGTATTAATAGACTTATTGCTAGATAAAAATAGAAAGGCACATCCTGTTGATAAAAAAACAGACTGGTTTTACAAAAATGAACAGTTTGATAGAGAGATAGATGAAAGGGCAGATAAGAATAATTATAGAACATTATAATTGTAAGCAATATATATAAAAATAGTAAAATAAAAAGCAAGCAATTAGTTGAAATTAGCTTGCTTTTATGTTAAAATATGAAAAATAAATAATAAAAATATTTGAAGACAAACATCTTAGAAAAAGGAGTTTGAAATGAAGGAAAATGGTATTATATTTGACCTAGATGGTACTTTATGGGAAGTAATAGATGCAACATATAATAGTGCCAATGAAGTAGCTAAAAAATATAAATTGAAAGAAGTAACCAAGGAAGTTATATGCAATGTTTTTGGAAAAAATAAAATCGAAGCAGCACAAATGTATTTTCCATACTTAAATTTGGAAAAAGCTGTAGAATTAATAGATGAAATATCAGAAATAAATGTTAATTATTTATTAAAAAATGGAGGTAATTTATATCCTAATTTAAAAACAACTTTAAATAAATTAAAAGAAAAATATGATTTATTTATAGTTAGTAATTCTGGAAATATTAAATATGTAGAAGCATTTATAATATCAGCAAATCTTAATGATTATTTTAAAGACTATATTGCAGCTAGTCATATTCAAATTACAAAAGCAGAAGCAATAGAAAAAATCATTTTAGAGCATAATTTAAAACATGCTATATATGTTGGAGATACCCAATATGATTTAGATGCCTCTAGAACAGCTAAAATACCATTTATACATGCCAAATATGGATTTGGCAAAAATTTAGATGCAAAATATTATATAAATAGTTTTGAAGAATTGCCTGAAGTTATAGATAAAATTTTTAAGTAGAAGACCATGGGTAAAACAAAAAATATAGAATAAGAAAAATTTACAATGCTTGCAAAAATGAAAATTTAAAAGTTGAATTTGAAGATATCTAGACACTAGCCGAAACTATTGAAAAATCAACATTTTTTCGGTTTCTTATCTTCGCAATTTGATAAAAATGGAGGTGAATATATGTCAAATAAAATAATAGAAGTTCAAAATATTGAAATAAATGTAACTAATATGAA
>CANRML010000066.1 GCA_947631725.1 uncultured Clostridia bacterium | reverse complement strand
ATTATATTCCTAACTCCTACTTCCTCTGCTTTAGCTGTTGGAATCATTACTTTTACTTCACCTGGCATTTTAAGAATATAATATGATTGTTTCTCACCTAAGATATCTTTTTCCTCAATTGAATCTATTGTTCCAGCTCCGTGCATTGGGTATACAATTTTGTCTCCTACATTGAACATAAAAGTCAACTCCTTTCAGATTTTGCAGCAAAAAAATATTATAAAGTTATGTCAATATGATATAACTTTATTGGATTTTTTAACCATATTTATTATACTACAAAATTTGGTAAAAGTCAAAGGCTTTTACCAAATTTTTTCCATTTTTTTATGTTAAATTTTAATTTCCAGTTGATCCAAATCCACCACTTCTTACTCCTGTTGCATTATCATTGTCAGTTACAAAATATTTCTGAAAAACTCCTTGTCCAATGCACTCTCCTTTTTTTATCTGTATGTCTTCTTCTTTAATATTATAAAAAGCAAACATTATATGCCCATCATTATCTTCATTTCCATAATAGTCTTTGTCAATAACTCCTACACTATTTGCCAATATTAGTCCTTTTTTCTTTGGGTTTGAACTTCTATTGTATAAAAATAATACTTCATCATCTAACATATATGCTTTTAGTCCTGTTTTTACAAGTGTTGGTGCCATACCTTTTTTAAAACTTGGTATAACAATATCTTCTGCTGCTTCTATATCATATCCAGCAGAATATTGTGTTTTACGAATTGGAAGATTTATTTCTTTATCTTCAAATCCTTTTGCTACTTCAAATCCTCTTACTTTTTCCATTATTAAATTCAGTCCTTTCCACATCAAAAATGAGCCTTTAATAGCTCATTTAATTTTATAATCCTTTATAATCTTGAACTTTTTTGTATGCATAAGCTGCTGATATTCCAAATATAACAATTAAAGCTACTATTGGAAGAGAATAATCAGCTAAACCTGAACTTGGTAAATTTGTATTTCCATAAGTGTTACTTGTGTTTGTTGTAGCTGTTGGTGTTGATGTGTTATTTCTCAAACCTGCTGTGTTTAATCCTGTACCATTTGCAGTGTTTGTTCCATTAGGTGTGTTTGTTGTTCCATTACCTGTAAGTGTATTTAAATCAAATTCATAACCATCATCTGCAGCAAATACTTTTGTAGCAATTGATAACAACATTGCTCCTATTAAAATAACTAGAATTAATTTTACAAATTTTGAATTTTTCATATTTTTCTCTCCTTTAAATTGTTTTTATTAGTATTTTACAAATATTTTAAATTATACTAAATTAAAAAAATATTTACGACAAAATACAATAAATTTTTCACTTTTGTTTACTGTAATTATTTTATACTTTACTTTATAATCTGTCAATACTTTTTTTGAATTTTTTTATAAAAATTTTTAAAAAAAGCAATATTTTTTTTAATAAAATATTGCCCTTAAATTTTTTCTTTTATCCATTATTTGCTGCTACTTTTACCTTTACTATATTTTCATTAATTTGTTCTTTTTCTTTTTTAGCCTTTGTTATTTTTGTTTCTAATTTTTCACTTAATTCATTACATATTTCTATATCTTGTGCTAAAGAATTATCTGCTTCAATAGTTATAACATTTTGTGTTAAATTTGGTAATGAAACTAATATGTCTTGATCATATTTACTTATACATTTTTCATTATGCTGTATTAATAGCCTTATCATTATTGCTTTATTTGCTACATTTATACTTGCATTTTTGCATCCTTCTATTTTTCTATCGATTCTTCCTTCTATACCTGATAGTTTTATTTTTTCTTCTATTTGATTAAAAGTTTTTGTTTCTGATTTTTTGTCTTTTTGTTCATTTTTTATATGTTTTTTCATTGTTTCTAAAGCAATGATTTGACATTGAAGGTTTGAATATTCTTCTTTTTCGTTTTCTGCCATTTTTTCTAATGTTCTATTATTTTGTTTTAATTCATTTTGGATTTCTTCTATTTTTTCTTTTAGTTCTTCAATACTTACTAATAGTTCTGATCTTTTATCAGTAAAACTTGTTTTTTTAGTTGTGTTTTTGAATTTTGTAAAAGCTGCTATTGGTGATTCCTTAAATTGTTGCACAAAACTTTTTCCTGAATTTTTTCCTAGTTTTGAATTTTCATCAATTTTTATCATTGTTTCAACAAACATAGCTTCTACAACAGTATTATGTTTTTGTATCATATCAAATAAATTATTTAGTTCTTCAAAAATATCTTCTGACGTTTTTGCACCAAGGTTATTTATTGTATCTAAATTTGATAAATCTATTTGCTCTATATATTTTTCTACTTTTGCTTTTTCCATCAAAGATAATTCTTCATAGCTTGGAACTTTGCTTGATAATGATTTTAATTCTTGCTTAACTTGTTCTTTTAAATTTATTTTCATTTGTTTTGTCAAATTTAATTCCTTCATTTTAAATTTCACTCCCACTTTATTTTTATAGTTGGAGTATATCATATTTTTTGTTTTTTGTAAATACTTTATGTTTATTTTGTATAAATAAAAAGAAGCTCTAGGCTTCTTTCATATTTTATTCTGTTCTTAATGCTTCTACTGGATCTTTTTTACTTGCCATTTTTGAAGGAATAAGTCCTGCAATAATTGTTAATATCATACTAATTACTACTAAAATAACTCCCGCAACTGGTGGTACCATCGCATGTACCATAACATTTGTTACTTTATATATAATGCTGTTTATTGGTATTGTTAGTAGTATAGTTATTCCAATTCCAAGCAGTCCTGATATAAGTCCAATTATAAAGGTCTCTGCTTTAAATACTCTTGAAACATCTTTTTTAGATGCACCAATTGCCCTTAATATTCCAATTTCTTTTGTTCTTTCTAGAACAGAAATATATGTTATTATTCCAATCATAATGCTAGAAACGATTAATGATATAGCAACAAATGCAATTAATACATAGCTGATTGTATTTATAATTTGACTAACAGATTTCATCATAACTCCAATAACATCTGTATAATTAATTACATTTTCTTCTTTACCTTCATCTCTTTGTTTTGTGTTATAGTTTTCAATCTCAGTTGTAATAATATCTTTTGATTCAAAATCTTTTGGATATATGCTAATAGTTGTTGGTGTAGTTAAATCTATAGCACTTAGTTTTTCTAGATTTTTTTCATAGCTTGCATCTTGATTTTGTGTGTAATTTTCCATCATTTTGGCAACTTCTTCTGCACTTAATTTACTCATGGCAAGTTTTTGTTCTTCTGGTAGTTGGTTATAATCAAATTTTTTATTTTCATCTTCTTTTGGAAATTCTAAACCTGAAAAAATATTTATTTCTGGATTATCTTTTTGCTCTTTTACAATTTCTTGTTCATTTGATTTATTTATTACATATTCTTTTAAGTCTTTAGTATATCCTATCATCCCTTGTAAATTTGTTGCTACGCTTTGATCATTTTGTTTTATAATACCAACTATTTTTACACTTTCTGCATTTTGTATTTTTTCTTTTAAATATTCTTCATTATCACTTTTATCTAGCCATATTCCATTTTGTTTTTCATAATAATCTGTATTTAAAATTAATTTGTATGATAAATTTAGTAAGTCTTCATAAGTGTAAGTTGTTTGTTCCTCTTCTTCTACTGTTTCACCTTTTTGAATTGCTTGCCATTTTTTCTTTAATTCTTCTTGGTCTTTTAAACCTAGAGAGTATAAAGTATAATCACTAATTTCATTGTCTTTTCCTACAATTAAAACTACTTCATTATATTTTTTTGGCCAAGTTCCTGCTACTAAGTCATATTGTGAGTGTACTAATTCTTCATTATCTAAAAGTTCTGTCCATACATCTGTATTTGATACCATTACAGAGCTACTTCCCATCATATCTGTTAACTGGCTATTAGCTTGTGCTTCCATAATGTCTCCCATCCCCATAGCCTTCATTACTGTGCTTGGATTAACTTTTACAATTCCATTAGTTACATCTTCTTTATACAAATTGATATTTAAATCATATCCATATTTAATTGCATTACTACTTTCTTTTATAGGATTATTTTCTTCTTCTAGATATTTTTTTAATTCTGTTAAGTTATTATTTTCTCTTTTATTAGAAAGTGTTGCTATCATTTTATTCATAATATCTGCTGAGTGAATTTTTCCTTCTTCATATTCTCCGTCTGAGTCTAGTTCTCCCATCATAACTTCCATCATACTAGCCATATCTATTGTTGATTTTTCAATAGTAATTGGATAAGATGAAAGTGTATCTTCTTCTACTTTTCTAATATAATTATTAACTCCTGTAGAAATTGCTAAAATCAAAGCAATACCAATAATTCCAATACTTCCAGCAAATGAAGTTAATATAGTTCTTCCTTTTTTGGTCATCAAGTTATTTAAGCTTAAGCGTAATGCTGTAAAGAATTTCATAACTGTTCTACCTGTTTTTGCTTGATTAGTTTCATCTTTTTCATCTTGTTTTGTATATGGATTTGAGTCATCAGTTATTTTTCCATCTAAAATTCTAACAATTCTAGTTGAATATTTTTCTGCCAATTCAGGATTATGTGTTACCATAATAATTAGTTTATCTTTTGATATTTCTTTTAATATCTCCATAATTTGTGTACTTGTATGTGTATCTAGTGCTCCTGTTGGTTCATCTGCTAAGATAATATCTGGATTATTCACTAATGCTCTTGCAATTGCAACTCTTTGCATTTGTCCACCTGATAATTGATTAGGTTTTTTATAGATTTGCTCTTTCAATCCTACATCTTCTAGTGCCTTTATTGCTCTTTCTTTTCTCTCTTTTCGTGATACTCCAGAAATAGTAAGTGCTAGCTCTACATTTGCAAGTACTGTTTGGTGTGGAATTAAGTTATAGCTTTGAAATACAAATCCGATAGAGTAATTACGATATGCATCCCAGTCTTTATCTTTAAATTGCTTTGTAGATTTATTATTTATAATCAAGTCACCTTTTGTATATCTATCTAAGCCACCTATAATGTTTAATAATGTTGTTTTTCCTCCACCACTTTGTCCTAGAATTGATACAAATTCACTTTTTCTGAATTCTATGTTAATTCCTTTTAAAGCGTGTACAACACTATCCCCTGCTATGTAGTCTTTAGTTATGTTCTTTAGTTTTAACATTATATTCCTCCTCGTTTATACTATAATATGTTTCTAATTTTTTGAATAACATAGTGGCTGCCTCCACTACTATTATTTTGTACATTTTCTACCATACCAATTATAAGTAAATCCCCACCTGTTCTATTTGTTGTAAAACAGTCAAACCATCCTAATGTTCCACTTTCCTTATCATCATTTGATTGTTTTAATTCTGCTGTACCTGTTTTTCCTGCAATTTCTAATCCATTTATTTTCATATCACTAGCTGTTCCAGTTGGATTTTCTACTACTTGAATAAGTGCATTTTTTATAATATCTGCCGCTTCTTTTGAAAAAGCATTTTCATTTACATATTCTACTTTTTCATTTTCATATAACAAATATGGTTTTACCATCTTTCCTTCATTTGCAAAAGCTGAATAAATAGATGCCATATGTATTGGATTTACTAGTAAATCTCCTTGACCATATCCTGTGTCTGCTAATTTAATTTCTCTTTCAATTGTTTCTCCATTTGAAAATTGAGATTTTCTTGCAGATAGAGGAAAGTCAATTTCTTTTTGGAAGCCTAAATTTTTTAATCCTTCTACATATTTATCTGTTCCAATATTTAATGCTGCTTGTGCAAAAAAGATATTATCTGAGTGAATTAATGCATTTGTTACATTTTTGTTTCCTGAATATGCAGTTAGAGTAGTTACATGGTAATCACCCCAGCTACTATCTTTTTGCCAACTCAAATTATTATATGAATAAATTGTATTTTCGTTAATAATATTATTTGTTAATCCAATTCCTGCTGTTATTGGTTTAAATGTTGAACCTGGACAATAACTTTGTAAGAATCTAGTATATAGTGGTCTTGATGTATCATTATTTAATTCTTCCCACTCATTATTTGTTAATCCAACTACAAAATCATTTGCATCAAATGTAGGAGTACTAACTAAAGCTAGCATTTCTCCAGTTTTTGGATCCATAATTACAAAAAAGCCTTTGTCTTTTTCTAATTCTTTATATGCTTGTTTTTGTATATTCATATCTATTGTTAATTTAATATCTTTTCCATCTTTTTGATCTTGTTTTGCAATTTCACTTGTTTTGTTTCCATTTTCATCTACAATATATATTTCTACTCCATCTATTCCTCTTATTTCTTCTTCACAAGCTGCTTCAATTCCTGATTTTCCTATAACACTATTACTATTATATCCTTGACCCGCTTTTTGCTCTAAAATTTCTTGGCTAATTGATTGAACATATCCAGTAATATGTGCTGCTTCTTTACCATATGTATATACTCTTCCATCAATAGCATTTATCATTACTCCTGGTATCTTTAATAATTGTTCTTTTAATTCTGTTTCATCCATTGCTACTTTTTTTATTGGTACAAATGTATCATCTTTTACATAAGATGCTTGTAGTTGTGTATTTATGTATTCTTCTGATACACCTGTAAGTTTTGAAATTTGAGCAATATTATTTTCTTTGTTTTCTCCTAGTTTTCCTGGTACAATTCCAACAGAAGAAATCTTTCCATCTTCTGCTAAAGTATTTCCATTTCTATCTGTAATTTTTCCTCTTGTTGCCTTAATCGTAGAAATTCTTACTTTGTCTGTTTCTCGTAATTGTGGGAAAATTTGGCTTGATGCCCATTTTATTTTATATGACTTATCTTCTTTTTTTAATGTTGTCGTTTTTTCCAAATTTATTTTCCCTGCTGATGTTGACATAGTTTGTGTATATGAAATTTGAACTTCTCCGTTTTCTTTTTTTATTTCTTTTATCTCATTTTTTATATCTACTGCATCAATTCCTTCATAAATATTTTTATTTCTAGCTATAAAATCTTCTTTAGAAATTTTCTGCTGTGCTTCTTTTGTTATTTGTTCATACATTTCTTCATA